>NZ_JBEZZB010000221.1:0-14069 GCF_040638955.1 Actinoplanes sp. NPDC024001 | reverse complement strand
GCCGGTGGCCGCAGGGGTGAACGTGCTGGTCCGGGAACCGGAGCTGCGGGAACAGCAGGGCTGCCGGTGCGGGTGGTGCCCGGCGACTTCACCACGGCGCGGGGGCGCGCGGCGGCCCGGATCGTGCTGCGCCGCTGGCCGGACACCGACGCGATCGCCGCGGTCAGCGACGCCACCGCGCTCGGGGTGCTGCAGGCGCTGGCCGAGGCCGGGGTCCGGGTTCCGGCCGATGTCGCGGTGACCGGGTTCGACGACATCCCGCTCGCCGCCGCGACGAACCCTGGCCTGTCCACCGCCACGCACCCGGTCGAGCTGATCGCGGTCGCCGCCACCCGCGCCGCCCTCGGCGCCCCGGAGCGCGGCCGCCTCTTCCCCAGCCGGCCGGTCCTGCGCGCCACCGCCTGACCACCGCATCAGCCCGGCGGTCGCGCTACGGCCGGAAGTGGCTGCTCAGCTCGCGGCTCTGTCGTACGACTCCTGGGTTTGATAGAGGGCGACCAGCTCGGCGCCGATGCGGGCGAGCTCGGCGCGCACCGCGGGGGGTTCCTCGACCTGGACGGCCGAACCCCAGCCGGAGAGCGTGCGCGCGATGTCGCGCGGCGTCGGCGCGCCGACGCGGACGCGCGCGCGGCCGCCGTCGGCCGCGACCACCTCGCAGTGCCGGCCGAAATGCCCGCGCAGCACCCAGACGAACCGCTCGTCGATCAGCAGCGTCGCCCAGGTGCCGGCCCGTTTCTCCTCGACCTCGCCGACCACCTGCCGCCACGCCTCGTCGAGGACGAAGTCCGCCGGGCGCTCGAAGCTCTGCTCGGTGACGGCGACCGACGTCATCCGGTCGACGCGGAACGTGCGGCGGCCGCGGTCGGTGCCGGCGATCAGGTACCAGACGTCGTTCTTGTCGACCAGGCCCCACGGGTCGGCCTCGCGGTCGGCGTCGCGGTAGCGGAAACGGATCCGGCGCTGCCGGACCACCGCGTCCTGCAGCCGGCTCACGCCGGGCGGCCGGTCGCGGTCGAGCTCACCCCAGCCGGCCGGGTCGACCAGGGTCGCGGCGGCAGCGGCCTGCGCCCCGGTGCGGAACGGCGCCGGCAGCGCCCGGAGCAGTTTGCGCAGCGCCGCTTTCGCCTCGGCCGAGCCGGTGGCGGCCGGGCCGAGCAGCAGGAACAGCGCCTGCGCCTCGGTGGCGGACAGGCCGCTCAGGTCGGTCCGCGCGCCGCCCACCAGGGACCATCCGCCGTGCCGGCCGGGCTGCGGATAGACCGGGACGCCGGCAGTGGAGAGCGCCTCCAGGTCGCGGCGGGCGGTCGCCACCGACACCTCCAGCTCGGCGGCGAGCTCGGCGGCGGTGACCCGGCCACGGGACTGCATCAGCAGCAGGACGGCGACGAGACGGTCGGCACGCATCCCGTCAGGATAAGTGCTCAGAAGGTGAGCACTTAAGCCGCGAGGATTGTCAGCATGATGCTTCGAGGACTCACCACCGTCACGTTCTTCGCCGACGACATGGCGGCGGCCACCGCCTGGTACACGAAGGTGTTCGGGATCGAGCCGTACTTCAACAAGGAGAACGCCTACATCGAGTGGCGGGTCGGCGACTACCAGCACGAGTTCGGCCTGCTGGATAGCCGGTTCGCCCCGCACACCCCGGGCCGGGGCGCGGTCATCTACTGGGCCGTCGACGACGTCGAGGCCGCGTACCGGCGGCTGCTCGAGCTGGGCGCGCAGCCGCACGAGAAGCCGACCGAGCGCGGGCCGGGCTACGTCACGGCGTCGGTGTACGACCCCTTCGGCAACATCCTCGGGGTCATGTTCAACCAGCACTACCTGGATGTTTGCGCTGGAAACGGTTCCACCGCATAGCCTCGGCGCGTGCCTGAGATCCGCCAGTACCGGCCCGCCGACCGGACCGCCCTCTACGACATCTGCGTGCGCACCGCCGACGCCGGCGGTGACGCGCGCGGGCAGTACTCCACCGACGAGCTGATGGGCGACCTGTTCGCCGGCCCGTACGCGTACCTGGAACCGCACCTGGCTTTCGTGCTGGACGACGGCGGCGAGGCGGTGGGCTACGTGGTCGGTACGGCGGAGACGGCCGCCTTCGCCCGCCGGTACCGCGAGGAGTGGATCCCGCTGCTCGGCGACCGCTATCCGGTGCCGCCTGCCTCGGGGCGCACCCCGGAGCAGGACATGGTGGCCCTGCACCACAACCCGGAGCGAATGCTGGTGCCGGGCCTCGAGGTCTATCCGGCCCACCTGCACATCGACCTGCTCCCGCCGTATCAGGGGCACGGCTGGGGCCGGCGGCTCATCGAGCGGTTTCTCGCCACGGTCGACGCTCCCGGCGTCCACGTCGGGATGGTCACCGCGAACGTGAAGGCGCGCGGGTTCTACGACCGGCTCGGCTTCACCGTGCTGCCGGTGCCGGACCCGGGTCCGCTCACCTACCTCGGCATCAGGGTGTGACGCATCTTGTACGATCGTACTTGTACATTCGTACAAGACTGATCGAGGGTGTTAGCAGTGCCGTACGTCTACCTGTTCACCGCCATCGCCGCCGAGCTCTTCGCGACCAGCCTGATGAAGGCGACCGAGGGCTTCACCCGGCTCTGGCCCAGCCTCGCCGTCATCGCCGGTTACGGGATCTCCTTCGTGCTGCTCGCGCAGGCGGTGAAGGGCATCCAGGTCGGCGTCGCCTACGCCATCTGGTCCGCGGTCGGCACCGCCGCGATCGTGGTCATCGGCGCGCTCTTCCTTGACGAGCCGTTCACCACCGTTAAGGTGGCCGGGGTCTCGCTCATCATCGCCGGAGTCGTCATGCTGAACCTGAACAGCGGGACGGCCCATTGACCGGCCGCCGCCCGCAACGCGCCCGCGATCCGCAGGCGCGCCGCGCCGCCCTCGCCGCCGCCACCATGGAGGTCATCGCCGAGGCCGGCGTCGGCCGCACCACGCACCGGGCCGTCGCTGCCCGAGCGGGGCTGCCGCTCGGCGCGACCACCTACTACTTCCCCACCCTCGACGACCTGATCGCCGCGGGCCTGCGGCACGCCGTCACCATGCTCCAGACCGACCTGGACGACTGGGCGGAGCGGCTGCGGGCGGCGCCGGACCTGCCCGAGGCGCTCACCGAGCTGGTCCGGGAGTATCTGGGCGACCGCCGCCAGGTCCGGCTGGAGTACGAGCTGTGCCTGGCCGCCGCCCGCGACGAGGCGCTGCGGCCACTCGCCGAGGTGTGGATGCGCGGGCTGCCCGAGGTGCTGGAGCCCTATGTCGGGGCGGCCGCCGGCCGGGACATCTCGGCGCTGCTCGACGGGATCATCCTGCTCGCGCTGGTCACCGAGTCCGAGCTGGACGCGGCCGGGCTGACCGCCGCGATCCGCCGGCTCGCCACGCCCTGACGGCGGGACTTCCGGCCCTGGATCACCGGCCGTGCGGCGGCATAGGTTGCGACCGTGCAAACGGCCACACTCCGCCCCGCCCGCCGCCGGTACGTGCCACCGCAGCACGGAGCGTGGGCGATGCTGCTCGTCCCGTATCTGGCCGGGCTGCTGGCCGCCGGGTTCCGCCGGCCGGACGTGCCGCTGCTCGGCGCCTGGCTGGCCGGTTACCTCTTCTCCTACTTCGCGTTCCAGGCGGTGAAGACCCGCCGGCCCGGGCGGTTCCGCCCGCAGCTGCTGCTCTACGGGACGGCCACCGCGGTCCTCGCCGCCCCGGTCCTGTGGGTGTGCCCGCGGCTGCTGTGGTTCGCGCCCGCCTACGCGCTGCTGCTCGCCGTCAACACCTGGTTCGCACTGCGGCGCGACGAACGGGCCCTGCTCAACGACCTGGCCTCGGTGGTGCAGAGCTGCCTGATGATCCCGGTCGTGGCGGTCGTCGCCGGGGTGCCGCCGCAGCGGGTGCTCGAGCCGTTCCTGATCGTGCTGCTCTACTTCACCGGAACCGTGTTCTACGTGAAGACCATGATCCGGGAACGGGGCGTCCCCGCGTACCGCCGGGCCTCAATCGCATTCCACCTGCTGGCGCTCGCCGTGGCGAGCCTGCTCGGCGCCCTGCCCGCGCTGGTTTTCGCCGTGCTGCTGGCGCGCGCCTGGCTGCTGCCGGGCCGGCCGCTGACCCCTAAGCAGGTGGGCCTGCTGGAGATCGGGGCGAGCGTCCTGGTGCTGGTGGCGGCCGCCGCGTAGAACCTAGGGATGGACGACGCGCTCCGGACCATGGTGGACGATCTGTACGCGTAGGGCCTGGCCTTCGACGCCGCCGAACCGGACCGCCTGCGCCGGCGCCGCAACCTGGAGCCGGACGCCGCGGTGCTGCTCACGCTGGTGCTGCGGATCGCCCGGGCCCGGACGGTCGTGGAGATCGGCACCGCCAACGGGTTCTCGGCGACCTGGCTGGCCGACGCGGTCCGCGACACCGGCGGCCACCTGACCAGCGTCGACGTCGAGCCGCCCACCGAGGCCGTGGTCAACCGAGTCGCTGGCCGGCGCCACCGTCCCGGTCGGCAAGGGCCTGCACCTGGCCTGGCGCCGGCCGTGACCGGTCAGGGGGCCGACAGCAGCGCGCGGATCCCGGCCACGTAACGCTCGCGGTCGACCTCGCCGACCAGGACACGCTGCAGGATGTAGCCCTGGATGAGACCGAACAGGGCGGCGCCGACGCCCTGCGGGTCGGCGTCGGCCGGGAGCTGCCCGGAGGCGCGGGCGCCCTCGGCCATCGCCACGGCGCGGCTGCGGACGCGCCCGTAGATCTCCGCGACGACGGCGGCGACCTCGGCGTCGTGCACCGCCTCACCCCAGACCTGCACGGCGATGCGCACCGTCCCGCCCTCCACCATGTAGGTCTCGATGATCTCCAGGATGTGGTCCAGGATGACCGGGATCGGCGGCATCGGGTCGCGGGCCATCAGCTCGTCCAGCGCCGAGGTGACCTCACCGATCTTGGTTCCGGCGATCGCGGTGATCAGCTCGTTCTTGCTCTTGAAGTACCGGTAGAAGGCGCCGACCGAGAGTCCGGCCTCCTTGATGACGTCCTGCATCGACGTCTGGTGGAAGCCGTTGCGTGCGAAGCAGAGCGCCGCCGCGTCGAGGATCTGCTGCCGGCGGGCGGCCAGGTGCGCTTCGGAGACTCTGGGCATGCACCAACTGTAAAACGAACGCTCGTTCTTGACGAGATACCGGGGACGGGTCCATGCTTCCCTCAAAGAGAATGAGCGTTCGTTTTTAGGAGAGCGTCATGCAAGCCAAGTTCCGTCCGCTCGCCATCGCCGCCGCGATCGTCCTGGTCCAGGCCGCCCTGGTCGCGTTCTTCGCCTGGCCGTCGCTGCGCACCGCACCCCGTGACCTGCCGGTCGTCGTCACCGGCCCGGCGGGCGCCGCGGTCGCCGCCGAGCTGCGGCAGAAGGTGCCCGGCGGCTTCGAGATCACCACGGTCGCCGATCCGGCCGCCGCAGACCGGGCGCTGCGTGACCGGGAGGCCTACGCGGCCTTCGTCACCGGCCCCACCGGTGTCACCCTGCACGTCGCCTCGGCCGCCTCGCCGGCCGTGGCGTCCCTGCTCACCCAGCAGGCGCAGGGCGCGGTCGTCGATGTCGTCCCGGTCGACGCCGACGACCCGCGCGGCTCCGGACTGGCGTCGGCGTTCCTGCCGATCGTGCTCACCAGCATGGTCGCCGGCATCGTGCTCACCCTGACCGTCGCGTCGCGCACCGGGCGGCTGGCCGGGGTGGCCGCCTACGCCACGCTGGCCGGCCTCGCCGGTGCGTGGGTGCTGCACCAGGGCTACGACATCCTGCCCGGTGACTACCTGGCCTCCGCCGGGGCGCTGGCGCTGCTCGCCCTCGCCGTCTCGGCCACCCTCGCCGGGCTCGGGACCGCCCTCGGCCAGGCCGGTCTGGGGGTCGGTGCGCTGCTGGTCTTTCTGGTCGGCAACCCGCTCTCCGCGGTGGCGTCCGCGCCCGAGCTGCTCCCCCAGCCCTGGGGTGCGATCGGTCAGCTGCTGCCGCCGGGGGCGGGGGCCACGCTGCTGCGCTCGGCCGCGTACTTCGACGGCGCCGGCGGCGCGGCGGCCGCGTGGACGCTGACCGCGTGGGCGGCGGTGGGGCTGCTCCTGCTGGCGGCCCCGATGCGCCGCCGCCCGGCCGCGACGCCGGAGCCGGCCGACGAGACGCCGGCCCTGGCGCCCGCCGACGCCTGACCACGACCGTGGGTATTTCGGGCGTTATGCGCGCCCGACATTCCCACACAGCCCGGCACCGTGGGGACGTCGGGCGCCAGCCGCGCCTGAAGTCCCCACGCTGGTCAGGCCCACTGTTTGCGGGCGGCCACCCAGCCCAGCTGGACTCGGGTGTCCACGCCCGCCTTGCCCATCAGCTGCCGGATCCGCCGGTGCAGCGTCCGCGCCGACATCCCCAGCTGCCCGGCGATCGCCTGATCGGTCAGCCCGGACAGCAGCAGCGCGAGCACCCGCCGGTCCAGCTCGTCCAGATCCCCCGGCCGCGACTCCACCAGGTCGTCCGTGCCCGGCCCGGCGAGCAGCGGATATCCCCGCTCCCACTCGGACTCGAAATAGGAGATCAGCACCGAGAGCAGCCCGCTGCGGTGGATCAGCAGGGACGCCGGCGAGTCGTCACGATCGCCGTGCAGCGGGAGCAGCGCCGTCTCGTCGTCCACGATCATCATCTTCACCGGGACGGCGTCCACCACCCGGATCTGCTGGCCGGCGGCGAGGCTCGCGCGTACATCGGCGGCCATCTCCGGCCCGGCCAGCGCGCGCCGGTCGAGCAGTGCGCGATAGCGCACGCCGCGGCGCAGCGCGGCGCGCTCGGCGTGATTCTGGCGGTGCGGCACCACCCGGAGATCGGGTACGACCATCGACCGCACCTCGTCCCGTGCCGCCTCCTGGATCTGGAAGAACCGCCGCCGCACCGCCTGCCCGTCGCTGATCACCTCGATGACGCCGGACGGCAGCCCGGCCGTGCGGTACTGCTCGGCCAGCGCCGCCACGGCCAGCTCGGCGTCGCGCAGGTCGGCCTGACGCCGGCGCACCAGCGCCCCGAGTGACACCGACGGTGGCGCCGGCACGTAACCGGGGTCGCCGCCGGAGGCCAGGCCCCGCTCGGTCAGCGCGGCCAGCACCACGGTCACCTCGGCGGCGGACCGGCCGGTCGCCTCGGCCAGCTCCGCGACCCCGGCCGTGCGCAGCGCCACCAGGTGCCGGTAGACGTCCTCCTCCGCGGCGCAGAGACCGATCGGTTCCAGCATGGACGGCTCACCTCGCGGCGAGGATAGGCCGTCCCCCGGACCGCGCGGCTCATCCTCCGGTGACGAGAAAGCGGCAGAGGCGGCCCCGGAAGGGGGGTTCATCCAGGGCCGCCTGCCTCGCCCCGCGCCTACGGGCGTGACCCGTAGGCGCGGGTGATCTCCTGGCGGACGGCGTCGCCGGCCGTGTCCCGGGCGGCCGCCGGCAGCGAGACGAGCCCGCTGCGGGGGGCCGTGCGGGTGGCGGCCCACCCGGTTGCGGCCGGCGTCACCGGCACCCTTCGCCAGGAGCTCCCGGAGCCGGCACCCGGCGGAACGGCGGGTGCGGCGACGGCCGTGGCGAGAGTGTGCCGGGCACGCCGCCGAGCAGAGATCAACGAGGGCATGCCGAGTGTCCTACCGGGACACCACCGGCCGAGAAAGAGGTTCACGCTGGCTGATCACTGCCATGGCAGTGATCAGCCAGTCAGCGGGCCAGGCGCAACCGGCCGGCCTGATAGGCGACGACGCCGGCCGGGTCCAGCTCATAGGTGGTGGCGGGCCCGTCCCCGGTGACCCGCAGCCGGTTCGGCCCGACCAGGTGATAGGTCGTCGTGCCGGCGACCACGGTGAGCGACGGCAGCTGCACCCGGACCGAGGGCACGGTGACGGCGCCGGTCTCCCCGGTGAGGCCGAGGCGGCGGGCCGCCCAGGTGACGAAGATCGGCGAGTCGGCGAGGCGGATCACCGCGTCGGCGGCGAGCTCGGACGGCTCGGGCGCGCCCGGCGCGGGCAGCCCCGCGTCACCGGACTCCTCGGCGTGGCAGGCCCACTCCTCGGCGGCGCGGCGCAGCCGCAGGCTGCGGCTCCAGCCGCTGCCCCGGCAGGTGACGCTCAGCTCCCGGACCACGGCGCCGTCGGCGAGCTCGGCGTGCCACTCCATGGCGTACGGCGTGGCGCCGTGCACGACGGCGGTGCCGCTGCCGCCGGGGAACACCAGTTCGGTGCCGACCACGTCGGTACGCTGCCAGGCCAGTGGCCCGGCGGGCACCGCCGCGAGCCGGTCCGCCGGGCGGGTCCCGGTCCGGCCGACCATGGTCTCGGCCATCTTCGCCTCCTTCTGCCGCCGCGCCGGATTCCCATCGTGGCATCCGGCAAACGAGGATGCCGACAATACGCCCGATAGGGGGTAGGGCGGTCACCGGCGTCCGGCAGCGATCAGCGCCTGCGGCGCGGCGACCTTCATCCGGGTGTTGAGCCAGGCCAGCTGCCGGGACGTCTCGGCGCTGCAGTGCCGGGCCGCCTCGATCAGCTCGGCGTCGCGCAGCCCCTGCGCGGCCTGCAGGACGACCGTCCAGGTGGTCTGCACCAGGGTGCCGAGCACGTGCAGGTCCTGCAGGTCGCGCAGCAGCCCGACCGGGCCCTCGCGGACCTCGGCGAGACCGTCGGCGTGCAGGCGTTCCGGCTCCTCCACGTCCGCGCCGTGGTGCTGCTCGCCGTAGCGGTCGACGACCGGGGTCAGCCGCCGCACGTGCTCGTCGCTCATGCCGGCGAGCAGCTCGCAGGTCAGCCGGACGTCGGGATGCCCGGCGTGGCCCTGCCCGACGACCCGGAACGACTCGGCGAGGGTCCGCTCGGCGTGATGCACGAGGCCCAGATAGATCACGAGTTGCATGGCACCACCCGACAGGCAGCGGTCTTGAAGGTCGGTTGCTTGGAGACCGGGTCCCAGACGGTCACGGTCAGTTCGTTCGCCTCGCCGTAGTGGAACGGGACGAACACGGTTCCCTCGGGCACCCGGGTGATCCGGGCGGGCAGCTCCACGGCGCCGCGCGGGGTCTCCACCCGTACCCGATCGCCCTCGTGGATGCCGAGCTTGACCGCATCGGTCTCGGAGAGCTCGGCCCAGGCCCGCGGCGCGGCCGCGTCCAGCGGCCGCGACCGGCCGGTCTTGGTCCGGGTGTGGAACTGGTGGACGGTCCGCCCGGTGGTGTAGAGCAGCGGATACTCGTCCGACGGCGTCTCCGGCGCCGGCCGGTAGGGCGCGCCCTTCAGGAAGGCGCGGCCGTCCGGCCGCCGCGCGCGGTGCTCCTGCTCGGTGACCGTCGCGCCGGTCAGCAGATCATGACCGTACGTCTCGCAGTACCCGGTCGCGCTCGGGAACCGGCCCTCGGTGTAGAGCCGCTCCCCGCCCCAGCGGATGCCGGTCGGGCCGCGCAGCCTCTCGTAGGTCAGCTCGGTGTAGTCGGCCGGCCGCCCCCGGCTCACCTCCCGCCACGCCTCGAACGCCTGCTCCGGCGTCCGCCACGTGATCAGCGGCTGCCCGGCGGCGTCCCGGAAGTCCATCGCGTCCGCGTAGGCCAGGAAGATCTCGAAGTCGCTGCGGGCCTCGCCCGGCGGCGCGACCGCCTGCTCGGAGAGGTGGACGGTGCGGTCGGCGTTGGTGAAGGTGCCGGTCTTCTCCCCCCACCCGGCGGCCGGCAGCACCACGTCGGCCAGCTCGGCCGTCTCGGTCCGGAAGAGGTCCTGGACGACGACGAAGCACTGGTCGCCGCCGAGGATGCGGCGGATCCGCGCGGACTCCGGCAGCGACACCGCCGGGTTGGTCGCCGAGATCCAGAGCAGGCCGATGCTGCCCTCCCGGGCGTACTCGAAGATCTGCATGGCGTGGGTCGGCTCGGCCCAGTGCGGGACGACCAGCGGGTCCACGTTCCAGATCCGGGCCAGCTCGGCGATGTGCTCCTCGTTGTCCCAGTTGCGGAAGCCGGGCAGGTCGCCGTCAGCGCCGCACTCCCGGTTGTTCTGCGCGGTGGGCTGGCCGTTCATCTGCAGGATCCCGGCGCCGGGCCGGCCGATCATGCCGCGCAGCAGGTGCAGGTTGTTCACCGCGACCGCCGACGCGGTGGCCTGATGCGACTGGTAGAAGCCCTGCAGCACGGTGGAGAGCACCCGCTGCGAGGTGCCGAAGAGCCGGGCCGCCCGGCGCAGGTCCGCGGGGTCCACCTCGCAGATCCGCGCGACCTCATCCGGCGTGTACGGCTCGACGATCCCGCGCAGCTCGTCCAGCCCGAGCGTGTGCTCGCCGGCCCACGCCTCGTCCACCCAGCCACCCGCGAACAACTCCCTGGTCAGGCCGTTCATCAGGGCGAGGTTGGTGCCGACGCGCGGGGTCAGGTGCACGGTGGCCTCGGCGGCCACGGCGGTGCGGCGCGGGTCCACGCAGACCAGCGCGGGCGGGTTCGGGCCGCGGAGCCGATCGAGGACCCGGGACCAGAGGACCGTCTGGGTCTCCGCCATGTTGTGGCCGTACAGGAAGAGCGCGTCGCAGTGCTCGATGTCGTCGTAGCAGCCGGGCTGCCCGTCCGCGCCGAACGACTCCTTCAGCGAGGCGGCCGCTGTCGGTGGCGCGGCCGCGGACGCCGACCATCCGCCCGTCCTTGACCGCGATGTCGCAGCCGCATCCGTTGCTGCACAGCACGCAGGCGCTCGGCACCCAGCGGTCCACGTCGGCCTCGGTCAGCCCGTCGTCCAGCTGCAGGTCGACGCGCTCCGGCCACGGTGTGCCCGCGTCGTGCGGGGTGCGCGTACCCCAGATGTCGGTGATCCGGTCCACGGCGTCCCGCATTCCCCGCCGGGTGGGCTCTCAACCGGGTTGCCCGGTACCGCCATCATGGACCGCATGAGTGATCTTGAAGGACTGACCCGGCAGGCCGTGGCGAAACTGGCTCCGGGCCGCAACGGCGTGGTGGTCGCCGCCATCGCCGGCGACACCGTCGAGATCCAGGGCAGCGGCGGGCTCGGCGCGGCCACCCGCTTCGAGATCGGCTCGGTCAGCAAGGTGTTCACCTCGCTCGCCCTGGCCCGACTCACCGTCGCCGGGGTGACCAGCCTGGACGAGCCGCTGCGCGACCTGCTGCCGGCCGGCCTGGACGTGCCGTCCCGCGACGGCCAGGAGATCACCCTGCGGCACCTGGCGACCCACACCTCCGGGCTGTCACGGCTGCCCACCGGGATGCTGCTCGGCGCGATCCTGCGTCCCACCCGCCCCGACCCGTACGCGCACTGCACCGAGGACTACCTGCTCGGCGCGCTGAGCCGGGCCAAGCTCGGCGCGGTGCCGGGCCGCCGGTTCCGCTACTCCAACTTCGGCGCCGGCCTGCTCGGCCTCGCCCTCGCACGCCGCGCCGGCCTCGGCTTCGACGCGCTCATCAGCCGCGAGATCGGCACGCCATTGGGCCTGACCGGTACGGGCACCGGCGGCCCGACCACCCAGGGGCACCGCAGGAACGGGCGGCCGGAGGCCCCGTGGCATCTCGCCGATCTGGCCGGGGCCGGCGGGCTCCGGTCCACCGCCACCGACCTGGTCGCCTTCGTCCGCGCGCACCTCGCCGGCGACGGCGAGCTGGCCCCGGCGATCCGGCTGGCGCTGGAGACCGAGCACCGGGTCAACCCGTTCCTGACCGCCCGGCTCGGCTGGATGGCCCAGCGCCTGCACGCCAAGCAGGGCGGCCACCTGCAGATCTTCCACAACGGCGCGACCGGTGGGTTCTTCTCGTTCACCGGTTTCGACCCGGAGACCGGCGTCGGCGTGGTGGTGCTCAGCGACACCCAGCGCTCGGTGGACGCGCCCGCGTTCGAGCTGCTCCGCGGCCTGCAGTCAGGCGTGTGACAGGCGGCGCAGCGCGGAGACGTACCGATTCGTCGCCAGCTCCTGGACCAGGACCGTCACCGGGCCGCCGGCCCGGGCCAGCAGGGTGGCCGGGCGGGAGAAGGCGGTGATCCGGAACCGCACCCGCCCGGAATCGGTCAGGTGGACGGCGAAGGCCTCCTCGCCCCGCTCCGGATGCCCGGGCAGGGTGCCGTAGGCGAAGCCGCGCAGCCGCGGCTGCTCCAGCCGGTACACGACCCGGCAGGGGATCCGCAGACTCAGCGGTCCCCGGCCGAGCCGCAGCACCACGAGGGCGCCCGGGGTGGCCTCCGGCGCGGAGCCGGGCGCCACGGTCAGGCCGGCCGCGCGGTGCATCCGCCAGCTCAGCAGGGCGGCCGCGGCCCGCTCGAACACCGCCTCACCCGCCCCGATCACGACGTCGCGCCGGACGTGCCGGTAGCCGGCCGGCAGCGGCGCGTCGCGGGTGGCGCCGACCTCCGGGTAGGTGAAGCTCATCGCCTGATTGTGCGGCCTGCGGCGGCTTCTCACTCGCGGCCGGCGGTGACCGGCGCCGGCGAGGTGTAGACCGGTGGCGTGACCGGGTCGGGCACCGGTGGCAGATCGTCCTCACCGAACAGGAAGTCGCCGATCTGCTCGAACACGCCCTCCTCCTGCTGGCGGCGCTGCCACTCGCGGGCCTTCTCGCGGCGCTCCTGCTCCTCGCGGGCCAGCCGGCTCAGCTCGTCCACCTGGTTGGCCGCCTGGCGCATCGCGGCCGCCAGGCGCCGCGCGTCATCGCCGCAGATCCGCATCCGGCCGGCGAACTGGCGCGCGTAGACCCCGCGCCACTCGGCCGCCGCCACGTTCGCCACCGCGGTGCGCCGCGGGATCTGGCCCTCGCACTCGGCCGCGCTCGCCCGCAACTCGGCGGCCAGCCGGTTGGCGGCGCCCCAGTCGAACGGCACGTCTTCGGAAATCCCCCGTAGATCGACCATCGCCATCCTCTTATTGGCAAGCGATTGCGATGATAGGCGTGTGGTGCCGACAATGGCAGTCCGAGAAAGGGAGTGAACAGATGGCGGCACGCGTACTCTCGACGGACCAGGCGAAAACGTCGATCCAGCAGGTTCAGGCGATCATCAACGGAGGTCTCACCGACCAGATCTCGCAGCTGGACGCACAGGGAAAGATGTTGTCCAACCCGGACGTATGGGACGGTCCGCTGGCTCAGCAGTTCCGGGATCAGACCTGGCCGGAGACGAAGGCCGCGCTGGACAAGGCCAAGCAGGAATTGGATCAATTGCGCGAGCAGCTGCAGAAGATCGCGCAGAACATCATGACCGCCGGTGGCGGTTACTGATCAATTTCGCGGCGGCGGCGACGCCGCCTTTCACCCGAAGATCAATTTCGAAGGGTACGGGGATGGCCGATCAGGAGCCGCTCGGGCGCGAATATCTGCTGCACGAGGAGATCGGCCGCGGCGCGGTGGCGGTGGTCCGGCGGGCGACCAGCCGGAACGGCGGGCCGCCGCTGGCCGCGAAACTGTTGCGCCCCGAGCTCGCGGCCGACCGGCGGGTCCGTGAGCTGTTCCTGCGCGAGGAGGCGGCGCTGCGCGACCTGGACCATCCGTCCGTGGTCAAGCTGCGCGACCTGATCGTCGAGGGCGGCACCCTGGCGCTGCTCATGGAGTTCGTGGACGGGCCCAACCTGCGCCGCTACCTGTCGCACCACGACGGGCGGCTCGACCCGGCCGAGGCCGCCGCGATCACCGCCCAGGCCGCCGGCGCCCTGGCCGCGGCGCACGCGCAGGGCATCGTCCACCTCGACCTCAAGCCGGAGAACGTGCTGGTGGCGCGGGGTTCCCACCCGCCGGACGTGCGGATCACCGACTTCGGCGTGGCGGTGCTGCTGCACGACGCCGACCGGGGCGCGGTCGGCGGCACACCGGGTTACACCGCTCCCGAGATCTTCACCGGCGCGGCGCCGACGGCCGCGGCCGATGTGTGGTCGCTCGGGGTGCTGCTGGTCGAGATGATCACCGGCAACCCGCGCGGGGCGCCGGAGGAGCTACCCGCGCCGCTGAACGTGGTGGCCCGGGACTGCCTGGGCGCCGATCCGCGGCACCGGCCGACGGCCCGGCGGGTGGCCGCCTACCTGCGGCAGCTGGCCGCGGCGGGGCCGCACGCCAT
>NZ_JBEZZB010000220.1:0-14075 GCF_040638955.1 Actinoplanes sp. NPDC024001 | reverse complement strand
GGCCCGTCTGCTCACCGGCCGTCGTGGCTGGTCGGCGGCGGCTGGTGCGGCCGCGGCGGCCTGGGCGGCCGGGACCGCGGAGTTCGCCGCCGCCCGCATCGTGCCCGGCCCGCGTGACCCGCGCGAGGTCACCACCATGCTGGTGACCAGCGTCGCGATCCCCCCGGCCGCGGTCACCCACTGGCTGCGGGGCTGGTTGCACTGGCGTTCCGCCCGGCCGATGCCCGCTCCGGAGACGATCCTCAACCGGAGCACGCCGGACGAGCGAACAGCACCGGCCGAGCCGGCGGAGGCCCGCCGGTGACCGGCGCCCTCGCTCCCCTCTACGACGCGGTCCTGTTCGACCGGGACGGCACGCTGATCGTCGACGTGCCGTACAACGGCGACCCGGACCTGGTCCGCCCGATGCCCGGCGCGAAGGAGGCCGTCGCCCGGTTGCGCGCCGCCGGCCTGCGCCTCGGCGTGGTCACCAACCAGTCCGGCCTGGCCCGCGGCCGCTTCACCGCCGCCCAGCTCGCCGCGGTCAACCGCCGCGTCGACGAGCTGCTCGGCCCGTTCGACGACTGGCAGATCTGCCCGCACGACGACACCGCCGGCTGTTCCTGCCGCAAACCCGCCCCGGGCCTGGTCACCGCGGCCGCGGCCGCACTCGGTACGACACCGGCCCGCTGCGTGATGATCGGCGACATCGGCCGTGACATGGAGGCCGCCCTCGCCGCCGGCGCCACCGGCATCCTGGTGCCGACCGAGGTCACCCTGCCGCCGGAGGTCGCCGCCGCCCCGCACCGCGCCACCGATCTGCCCGCCGCCGCCGATCTGATCCTCAGCCGGCAGGCGCTGCTCACCCCGGCGCCCCGCCCCGCCCGGCCGCGCACCGTTCTCGCGGTCCGTTCCGACTCGGCCGGGGACGTGCTGGTCACCGGCCCGGCGATCCGGGCGCTGAAGGCGGGCGCCGACCGGGTGGTGCTGCTCTGCGGCCCGCGCGGCCGGGCCGCCGCCGAACTGCTGCCCGGCGTCGACGAGATCATCGAGTGGCGGCTGCCGTGGATCGACCCCGAGCCCGGCCCGGTCGACGCCGGCGACATGCGCGCCCTGACCGAGCGGCTCGAGCGGGCCGGCGCGGACGAGGCGGTCGTGTTCACCTCGTTCCACCAGTCCGCGCTGCCGCTGGCTCTGCTGCTGCGCACCGCCGGGGTCGGGCGGATCACGGCGATCAGTGAGGACTATCCCGGCTCGCTGCTGGACGTGCGTCATCGCGTACCCCCGGGGTTGCCCGAACCGGAACGTGCCCGCAGCGTCGCGGCAGCGGCGGGGTTCTCGTTGCCGGCCGGCGACGACGGCGCGCTGCGGGTGAAGGCCCCGCGCGCGGAGAAGCAGAACTACCTGGTGGTTCATCCCGGGGCGAGCTGCGAGGCCCGGTCCTGCCCGCCGGAGAACCTGCGCCGGATCGTGGCCGCGCTGGCCGCCGCCGGGCACCGGGTGCTGGTGACCGGCGGGCCGGGGGAGCGGCAGCTGGCGGCTTTCGTCGCCGGCACGGCCGGCACCGATGCCGGGCCGATGTCGCTCGCCGGCCTGGCCACCCTGATCTCCGGCGCCGGCTGCCTGATCGTCGCCAACACCGGCCCGGCGCACCTGGCCGCGGCCGTCGGCACTCCGGTGATCAGCCTGTACGCCCCCACCGTCCCCTACGGACAGTGGGGTCCCTACCGGGTGCCCGCGGTCCGGCTCGGCGACGCCGCCGCGGCCTGCCGTGACACCCGCGCCACCCGCTGCCCGGTCCCCGGCCATCCCTGCCTGGGCACGGTCGGGCCGCGGGACGTCCTCGACGCGGTGCGCCGGATCGGCGTGACCGCGACAGCCGCGCATCCAACAGCCGCGCACCCCACAACGGAAGCTGAGGCCGCGTGAACATCCTGCTCTGGCACGTGCACGGTTCCTGGACGACCTCGTTCGTCCAGGGCAAACACCGCTATCTGGTACCGGTGAACGCGGAACGGGACGCCTGGGGCCGGGGCCGGGCCCGCACCTTCGACTGGCCCGACACCGTCGAGGAGTTACCCCTGGATCAACTGTGCTCCAAGGATCTGGGCGACGTGGACGTCGCGATCGCCCAGCGCCCTGAGGAGCTCGACCTGATCCCGCCGCACGTGCCGGTGATCTACGTGGAGCACAACACCCCGAAGGGCGACGTGCCGAACACCCGGCACCCGCTCGCCGACCGGGACGACGTGCTGATCGCGCACGTGACCCACTTCAACGAGCTGTTCTGGGACTGCGGCGCCACCCGTACAACAGTGATCGAGCACGGCATCGTGGAGCCGCACGCCCGCTGGACCGGCGACCTGGAACGCCTGGCGATCGTCACGAACGAACCGGTCCGGCGTGGCCGGGTCACCGGCACCGACCTGTTCCCCCGGTTCGCCGAGGTGGCGCCCCTCGACGTGTTCGGCATGGGCGTGGCGGGGCTGTCCGGGGTGACGGCTCACGACGACCCGCCGCAGCACGAGATGCACACCGAGGTCGCCCGCCGCCGCGCCTACCTGCACCTGTGCCGGTGGACGTCGCTCGGGCTGAGCCTGATCGAGGCCATGCAGATGGGCATGCCGGTGATCTCGCTGGCCACCACCGAGGCGATCGCCGCGGTGCCGCCGGACGCCGGGGTGCTGTCCACCCGGGTCAGTGAGCTGGTCGACGCCGCGCAGTGGCTGATCGACGAGCCGGAGGCGGCGGCCCGCCTCGGCGCGCGGGCCCGGCAGGTGGCGCTCACCCGTTACGGCCTGGACCGGTTCCTCGCGGACTGGGACCGACTGCTGGAGGAGGAGACATGCGCATCGCGATGATCTCGGAGCACGCGAGTCCGCTCGCGGCGCTCGGCGGGGTCGACGCCGGCGGGCAGAACTCGCACGTGGCCGAGCTGGCGGCGGCGCTCGCCGGGCACGGGCACGAGGTACGCGTCTACACCCGGCGGGACAGCCCCGACCTGCCCACCGTCGTGCCGATGGGGGAGCGGGTCGACGTGGTGCACGTGCCGGCCGGGCCGGTCGAGGTGCTGCCGAAGGACGAGCTGCTGCCGTACATGGCGGAGTTCGCCGAGTGGATGGCGGCGGACTGGCGCGACGAGTGGCGCCCGCACGTGGCACACGCGCACTTCTGGATGAGCGGCCTGGCCACCCTGGACGCCGGGCGCGCCTGCGGGGTGCCGGTGGTGCAGACGTTCCACGCGCTCGGTTCGGTGAAGCGGCGCCACCAGGGCGCCGCCGACACCAGCCCGCCGGACCGGATCGGGTACGAGCGCCACCTGGGCCGCACCGTCGACCGGGTGATCGTCCAGTGCCGTGACGAGATCAGCGAGCTGCTGAAACTCGGTGTGCCCCGGTCCCGGATGGAGCTGGTGCCGTCGGGGGTGAACACCGAGCGGTTCTGTTCCCGTGGCCCGGCGGTGCCCCGCACCGGCGGGCTGCTGCGGATCCTCACGGTGGCCCGGCTGGTCGAGCGCAAGGGCGTGGAGGACACCATCCGGGCGCTGACCGTGGTGCCCGGCGCCGAGCTGGTCGTGGTGGGCGGTCCGCCGGCGGCGCAGCTCGGCGACGACCCGTACGCGCGCCGTCTGCTCGCCCTGGCCGAACACTGCCGGGTCGCCGACCGGGTCCGGCTGGCCGGCGCGGTCCCGGCGCACGAGATGCCGCGGTGGTACCGCTCCGCCGACATGGTCGCCGCCACCCCCTGGTACGAGCCGTTCGGGCTGACCCCGCTGGAGGCGATGGCCTGTGGCGTGCCGGTGGTCGCCACCGCGGTCGGCGGGCTGACCGACACCGTGGTCGACGGCGTCACCGGCGACCTGGTGCCGCCCCGGGATCCGCGGGCTCTGGCGGCGGCGCTGCGCCGGCTCGCCGGTGACGAGGTGCGCCGGTTCGCGTACGCGGCCGCCGCCGAGGACCGCGCCGCCGCCTCCTATTCCTGGCCGCGCATCGCCGAGCGCCTGGCCGCCGTCTATTCGACCGTCGCCGACCGGGAGGTGGCGGCGTGAGCGACCGCATCGGAAGAGACGACCGCACCGAGAGGAACCGGATGAGTGCGCTGGACAGTCACCTGAACGGCCTGGCGGACGCGATCGAGCCGTTCCGCGAGAAAGCCGACGTCCTGGAGGTGTGGGGCGCTCACCTGGCCCGGCATCTCGGGGGCGGCGGCCGGCTGCTGGTCGCCGGCAACGGCGGCAGCGCCGCGGAGGCCCAGCATCTGGCCGCGGAGCTGGTCGGCCGGCTGCGCGACGAGCGCATGCCGCTGTCCGCGATCGCGCTCACCCCGGACTCCTCGGCGGTGACCGCGATCAGCAACGACTACGGCTTCGAGGAGGTGTTCGCCCGCCAGGTGCGCGCCCACGGCCGCCCCGGCGACGTGCTGATGGTGCTCTCCACGAGTGGCCGCAGCCCGAACCTGCTCGCCGCCGTCGGGGCGGCCAAGGAGATCGGCATGCACACCTGGGCGCTGGTGGGCGAGGCGCCGAATCCGCTCGCCGACGCCTGCGACGAGGCGCTGTGCTGCCCGTCGCCGGACAGCCAGGTGGTGCAGGAACTGCACCTGGTCTCGGTGCATGTGATGTGCGAGTACCTCGACCGGTACCTGCTCCCTTTCGTCCGGGCGGGCGAGCGGAAGGAGATGGTCGCCGTATGAGACTCGTCATCGTCGGCGACACCCTGCTGGACCGGGACGTCGAGGGCAGCGTCCGCCGGATCGCCCCGGACGCCCCGGCCCCGGTCCTCGACGAGGAGCGGGTGCACGAGCGGCCCGGCGGCGCGGGCCTGGCGGCCCTGCTGGCCGCAGCCCACGGCTGCGAGGTCGCGCTGGTCACGGCGCTCGCCGCGGACGCCGGCGGGGCCCGGCTGAGCGAGTTGCTCACGGCCGCGGGCGTCGAGGTGTACGCCCTGCCGCTGCCCGGCGCCACCCCGGAGAAGATCCGTCTGCGGGCCGGCGGCCAGGTGCTGCTGCGGCTGGACCGCGGCGGTGAGCCGCAGCCGCCCGGCGACGCCCCGCAGGCGGTGCTCGACGTGTTCCGGGACGCCTCGGCGATCCTGGTCAGCGACTACGGCCGGGGGGTGGCCAGGCATCCCGCGCTGCGTGCGGCCATCGAAGCAGCCGGCAAGGGGGCGCCGGTGGTGTGGGATCCGCACCCGAACGGCCCGCCGCCCGTCCCGAACGCCCGCCTGGTCACCCCGAACGAGGCGGAGGCGAAACGGCTCGCCGACGACGCCGGCCACGGGTCCGGGCTGGCCGCCGCCCAGCGTGCCGGGCATCAGTTGCGGCAGCGCTGGCGGGCCGGCGCGGTCGTGGTGACCCGCGGGGCGCAGGGCGTGGTGCTCTGCCACTCCGGCCCGACCCCGCTGGTCATTCCGGCGCCGCAGGTCAGCGACGGCGACACGTGCGGGGCCGGCGACAGTTTCGCGGCCGCCGCGGCGGTCGCTCTGGCGCGCGGCGCCCTGGTCTCCGAGGCGGTGCAGCAGGCGGTGGCGGCGGCCAGCGCCTATGTCGCTCGTGAGGAGACCGAGCCGGTCGAGAAGTCCGAGGGCCGGATCGGCGCCGACCTGGCCGGCCGGCTCGCCGCCGACGTCAAGGCGCGCGGTGGCACCGTGGTCGCCACCGGCGGCTGTTTCGACCTGCTGCACACCGGTCACCTGGCCACGCTGCGCGCCGCCCGATCGCTCGGCGACTGCCTGATCGTCTGCCTGAACAGCGACGACTCGGTGCGGAACCTGAAGGGCCCGGAGCGCCCGCTGACCGGCCAGGACGACCGGGCCCGGCTGCTGGCCGCGCTGGACTGTGTGGACGCCGTCGTCATCTTCGACGACCCGACGCCGGTGCCGGTGCTGTCCTGGCTGCGTCCCGATGTCTGGGTCAAGGGCGGCGACTACGACTCCCTGCCGGAGTCCGAGGTCGTCGAGCGCTGGGGCGGGCAGACCGTGATCGTCCCCTACCTGGACGGCAGGTCCACCACCAAGACGATCGCCACCGCACAGAGAAGCACGGCTCAGAAGAGCACCGCTGGATCGGGAGGACAGTAAATGGACGCAGTGATCGTCACCGGAGGATCGAGCGGCCTCGGCGCCGCCGTCGTCGACGCGGTGATCAAGGCGGGTGGACGCCCCTTCGTCATCGACCGGCAGCCGCCGAAGGACGGCGTCGAGTGGATCGAGTGCGACCTGGCGGACACCCGCGCCGCCGAACGCGCCACCCGTGAGCTGATCGAACGGGCCGGCGGCAGCATCGACGGCGTGGTCACCGCCGCCGGCATGGACGTGCCCGGCACCCTCGCCGACATTCCCGGCGAGACCTGGGACCGGATCGTCGCGATCGACCTGCTCGCCACGGCCGCGGTGATCCGTGCCGCGCTGCCGGAGCTGAAGGAGTCGCACGGCGGGGTGGTCACCATCTCCTCGACGCTCGGCGTCAAGGCCGTCTCCGACGCCACCGCCTACTGTGCCGCCAAGTTCGGCGTGGTCGGCTTCACCCGGGCGCTCGCCGCCGAACTCGCCGGCCAGGTCAACGTGACCCTGCTGATCCCGGGCGGGATGCGGACCAAGTTCTTCGACGAGCGCGACGACAAGTACAAGCCGGGGGCGGACGCGATCCTCAACGACCCGGCCAACGTCGCGGCGGCGGTCATGTTCGCGCTCAGCCAGCCTGCCGGTTGCGCGGTCCGTGAGCTGGTCGTGGCGGCGGAGACGGAGAGCTCGTACCCGTGATCCTCGTCCTGCGCGCGCTCGGCGTGGGAGATCTGGCGACCGCGGTGCCCGCCCTGCGCGGGCTCCGCGCCGCCTTCCCCGGCGAGACGCTGAGCCTGGCCGCCCCCACCTGGCTCACCCCGCTGATCGACACGATCGGGGGCATCGACCGGATAGTTCCCGCCGGTGAACTCGAACCGCTCACCGCCGCTCCGGCCATGCCACGCCTCGCGGTGAACCTGCACGGGTCGGGCCCGGAGTCGCACCGCCGGCTTCAGGCGCTGGCCCCGGAGGCGCTGTGGGCGTTCGCCAGCCGCCCGGCCGGGCACCTCGACGGGCCCGGCTGGCACGACGACGAGCACGAGGTCCAGCGCTGGTGCCGGCTGGTGCGCTACTACGGCGTACCGTGCTCGCCCGAAGATCTTGACCTTGCCGTGCCGGCGGTGGACGTCCCGCGGGGCGTGACGATCATCCATCCCGGCGCGAAATCTCCGGCGCGGCGCTGGCCCGCGGCCCGCTTCGCGGCCGTCGCCCGCGGGTTGCGCTCGGCAGGTCACCGCGTGCTGATCACCGGTTCCGCGTCCGAGCACGACCTTTGCGTACGGGTGGCGCACGAAGCCGGGCTGGACGCGGCTTGCGTCCCGCGTACCGAACTCGCCGAGCTGGCCGCCCTGGTCGCCGGCGCCCGTCTGGTGATCAGCGGCGACACCGGGATCGCGCACCTGGCCACGGCTTACCGCACCCCGTCGGTGGTGCTCTTCGGTCCCGTCTCCCCGCAGCGCTGGGGGCCGCCCGCCGGCCGCCCGTACCATCGAGCCATCTGGCATGGCACCCGCAGTGAGCGAGGCGACCTGCCCGGCCCGGTGCATCCCGCTCTGCTCGCCGTCACCGAGGACGAGGTCCTCGCCGCCGTGGAGAAGGTGTGCCATGCGGATGTGACGCCATGAAACTGAAGCGCAGCGAGCTCGGCAAGCCCGGCCTGGGCCGGCGCCGTTCCGGCAAGGGATTCACCTACCTGGACCGGGACGGTTCCCCGCTGCGCGACCCCGAGGCGATCGAGCGGATCAAGGGCCTGGTCATTCCCCCGGCCTGGAAGGACGTGTGGATCTCCCCGGACGGGCGCGGCCACATCCAGGCGACGGGGATCGACGACGCCGGCCGCAAGCAGTACCTCTACCACCCGGCGTGGCGCGAACAGCAGGACCGCGCCAAGTTCGACCACGCGTTGGAGGTGGCCGAGCGGCTGCCCGAGGTCCGTGAACGGCTCTGCGCCGATCTGACCAGCGGCCGCGGCCTGACCCGGGAACGGGTCCTCGCCGCGATCGTCCGCCTCCTCGACATGGGCATGTTCCGGGTCGGCGGCGAGGAGTCGGCCGCCCGCGACGAGGACCCGTCGTTCGGCCTGTCCACGCTGCGCCCCGACCATCTGCGCGCCAAGGGCGGCTGTGTGCTGCTGGAGTTCACCGGCAAGTCGGGGATCGCGCACTCGGCCACGGTCGGCGACGGCGAGGTGTGCACGGTGCTGCGCGACCTCAAACGCCGCCGCCGCGGCGAGGACCGCCTCTTCGCCTACTGGGACCCGGCGCGCCGCCGCTGGCAGGAGATCCGCGCCGACGCCATCAACGACTATCTGCGGGAGATCAGCGGCGAACAGATGACCGCGAAGGACTTCCGCACCTGGCACGGCACCGTCAAGGCCGCCGAGGCCCTGGCCGAGGCGGGCCCGCAGCCCACCAAGGCCAAGCGCAAGAAGGCGGTCGCCCAGGCCTCCCGCGAGGTGGCCGAACTGCTCGGCAACACCCCCACGGTGGCCCGCAACTCCTACATCGACCCGAGGGTGATCGAGAACTTCGAGGAGGGCCGCGTCGTCGACGTCCCCGCGGACGCCCCCCGCGAGAAAACCGAGGAGGAGGTCCTGGACCTACTCGGCGACGACTCCACCTGATTCAGGCTCTGCCTGCTTCAGGCTCTGCTTGATTCAGGCCCGCCTGAGACGCCGGGCCGGCGATCGAGCACCGTCGGGAAGACCTGCGCCAACTCGGCCGCGTCCTCTCCCGCGTGGTGCGTGTGCGGCACGCCGGTCAGGCCGAGCTCGTGCTTGATCCTGCCCTTGCGGCTCGAAGCTCCAGAGTCATCGCCGAGCTGAAGGCGATGCTCGAGCGAGGCTCAGCCGGCGGCTTCGATCAGCTCCCTGGCCCAGTCGACGGCTACTCCGGCCTGGCTCGGCGGTCCCGCGTACAGACCGTTGATGATCAACCAGATGCGATCGGCGAGCAGCCCGTCCCCGCCCCATTCGCCGACCAGGCGGTCCACTTCGGCCCGGGTGTCGTCCAGGTAGGCCTTGGCGGCCCGGGCCGCAACGTCGTCCTCCCCGCGGAACTCGGTCAGGTAGTTGCGGAAGGCGCACCCCCGGTATCCCGGCCGCCGGACGATGTCGGCGATCTCGCTGATCAGGGCGATCAGCTGCTCCCGCGGCCCGGACGCCCAGCGCAGCGCCTCGGTCGCCGAGCGTTCCCGCTCGCGGCGGGCCAGCGCCAGGTAAGCCGCGGCCAGCTCGGCCTTGCTCGGAAAGTGCCGGTAGAGCAGGTTCTTCCCGCAGCCCGCCGCCTCCACCACCTGGGCCATCCCGACGGCGCGGACGCCGTGCTCGTAGAAGAGCCCGGCGGCGGCGGTGAGGATCGTCTCGCGGGTGCCCGGCGCGGGGGTGCGTGCCATGGTGACGAGTTTAACGGACCGCTCAGTCCAATCGGACAATAGACTCGGACCGATCGGTCCGTCATGGATTGAGCTAGCAGGGAGGCACCATGCGAGACGCCGTCATCGTCGACGCGGTGCGCACACCGGTGGCCAAGGGCAAGCCCACCGGTGCGTACGCCGCCCTCCACCCCGTCCACCTGCACGCCCACGTGCTGCGCGCCCTCACCGCCCGGGTGCCCGGCCTCGACCCCGCCGAGATCGACGACGTCATCGGCGGCACCGTCACCCAGATCGGCGAGCAGGCCGCCAACACCACCCGGCTCGCGGTGCTGGCCGCCGGCTTCCCCGAGCACGTCCCGGGCGTCACCGTCGACCGGCAGTGCGGCAGCAGCCAGCAGGCGATCAGCTTCGCCGCCCAGGGGGTGATCTCCGGCGGGTACGACATCGTCATCGCCTCCGGCGCCGAGTCGATGTCACGCGTCCCCATCGGCAGCTCGGCCGTGGTGAGCAGAGCCGCCGGTGAGATCAGCGCACGAGCCGACGTCGGCGGCCCGCTGATCACCCAACGCTATCCCGGCGGCCTCGTCCCGCAGGGGATTGCCGCCGAACTGATCGCCCGGAAATGGGGCCTGACCCGCACCCAGCTGGACGAGTTCGCCCTGACCAGCCACCAGCGGGCCGCCGCGGCCCCGGCGAACGGGCAGCTGGTTCCCGTCACCGACCTGGTGACCGACGAGACCGTCCGGCCGGACACCAGCCTGGACGTCCTCGCCGGACTGCGGCCCGCGTTCGCCGACCCGCGCTGGGAGCAGCGGTTCGGCGCGATCGACTGGAAGGTGACGGCCGGCAACTCCAGCCCGGTCAACGACGGCGCGGCCGCCGTACTGATCACCACCGGTGAGATCGCCCGGCGCCGCGGCTGGCGGCCGCGCGCCCGCATCCACACCGCGGTCGCTGTCGGCGACGATCCCGTCATGATGCTGACCGGGATCATCCCGGCGACCGCGAAGGTGCTGGCCCGCGCCGGGCTGACCCTCGCCGACATCGACGCGTTCGAGGTGAACGAGGCGTTCTCCTCGGTGGTCCTGGCCTGGCTGGCCGAGACCGGCGCCGACCCGGCGAAGGTCAACGTGGACGGCGGCGCCATCGCCATCGGCCACCCGCTCGGCGCGAGCGGCGCCCGGCTCACCACGACCCTGCTCGGCGTGCTGGAGCGCACCGGCGGCCGCTACGGCCTGCAGACCATGTGCGAGGCCGGCGGCACCGCGAACGCGACCATCATCGAACGGCTCTGAGGTTCACGACCCGGTCGACCAGGTCGAGGCCTTCGGTGCGGTGCGCGAGGACCAGCACGGTACGCCCGGACGACGCGTCCAGCAGATCCGCCATCAGTTCTCGCGCACCCGCCTCGTCGATGCCCTCGGTCGGCTCGTCCAGGATCAGCAGCCCCGGATCGGCGAGCAGTGCCCGCGCGGTGGCGAGCCGCCGCCGCTGCCCACCCGACACCGTGCTGCCGCCGGTGCCCAGCCAGGTGCCCAGCCCGTCCGGCAGCCCGGCCAGCCAGTCGCCCAGCCCGACCCGCGCGAGCGCGACGGTGAGTTCCTCGTCGCTCGCGGCGGGCGCGGCGAGGCGCAGGTTCTCCCGTACGGTCGACGCGAACACGTGCGAGGTCTCCTCACCGACCAGCACCACCCGCGGGTTGGTGCCGGCCCGTTCCACGGTGCCCGACCAGGGCGCCAGCAGCCCGCCGAGGACCGCCGCCAGGGTGGACTTCCCGGAACCGGACCGCCCGGTGATCGCCGTCCGTGACCCGGCCGGCAGGTCCAGCGTGAACCCGTCGAGCACCGGCCCCGCCACCGTGTCCCAGCCGGCGACCAGCCCGCTGACCCGGACCGCGCTCCCGCCACCGGCTCGCAAGCCGAGCGAGCCGAGCGAGTTGGGCGAGCTGGACGGGACCTCGCCGGCTGTCAGCGCGGCGACCCGCCGGGCCGCCCCGGCCGCCTGCCGCCGGGCGATCGCCGTCTCCGGCAACGCCACCACGGTCTCGCCCAGCGCGATCATGCCGAGCAGCACCACCGCGCTCCATTCCGCCGACAGCCCGGACCGGACCAGCACCAGCGCGGTCCCGGCCGCCGCGGCCCCCCACCCGAGGTGGGCGATCGCCGCGGCCAGTCCGGCGCCTCGCGCGGCCCGCGCCTCCAGGCGGGCGAGGGTCCGGCTTCGTTCCTCCGGTACGCCGGAGCGCCCCGATCCCGCGCCCAGTTCCTCGACCCCGTCGACCGTCTCGACCACGGCGTCCCGCAGCCGCGCCCGCGCCGCACCGGTCATCGCGTCCAGCCGGGCCGCCTGCCACGACGCCACCGCCGGCGCGACCACGCCCGCGAGCAGCACTCCCACCGCGAGCGGCACCACCACGGCCGGTGCGGTCAGCAGCACCGCCAGCCCCGCGACCGCGATCGTCACGCCGGCCGCCAGCGCCGGGAACCGGCCCCGCAGCAGCCCGTCCACCTGCGCGTCCACGTCGTCCACCAGGCGGGTGAGCAGGTCGCCCCGCCGGTGCGCGACGCGTCCCGGCACCCGCGGGATCAGGTCCGCGTAGACCCGCGCCCGCCGCCGCCCCAGCCGCGCGAACGCCAGGTCGTGCGAGACCAGCCGCTCCAGGTAGCGCAGCAGCGGCCGGGCCACCGCGCTGCCGCGGACCAGCACCACCGCCGTCGACAGCGACAGCACCGGCGGCAACGACGACGCCCGCACCAGCAGCCAGGCCGCCGCTCCGGTCAGCAGGATGCCGGCCAGCGACGATGCCGCGCCGAGCGCCACCGCCGTGGCGGGCCGCCGCAGCCACCCGGCCCGTTCGCCGGCCCGCGGAACGACCGGGCCATCCGCAGGCGGGCGAGCTGTCCGCTCGCCGGCCCGCGGAACGACCGGGGCATCCGCAGGCGGGGGAGCGGTCCGCTCGCCGGCCCGCGGAACGACCGGGGCATCCGCAGGCGGGGGAGCGGTCCGCTCGCCGGCCGGCGCGGAAGCCGCGGGCTGCAGGTCGACCACCCGGTCGGCGGCGGCGATCAGGGCCGGCCGGTGCGCGACCACCAGAACCGCGCAGCCGAGGCCGGCGAACTGCCGCAGCCGCTCGATCACCAGCCGTTCGGCGGCCGCGTCCAGGTGCGCCGTCGGCTCGTCCAGCAGCAACGTCACGACCGGGCCGGGCCGGCCGCCGGCGACGTCGGCCGCGGCCCGGTGCAGGAGCGCGGCGAGCGCCAGCCGCTGCCGCTGCCCGGACGAGATGCCACCGCCGTGCTCCCCGAGCCGGGTCGCCTCGGTGATCTCGCCGCCGGCCAGCCCCACGGTGCGCAGCGCGGCCCGGATCTCCCCGGTGGTCGCCTCCGGCGGGAAGACCTCAGCGACCGTACGGGCGTGCGGCAACGCCGGCCGCTGCGGCAGATAGAAGGTACGGCCGACCGCCACCGCCCCCGTCTCGGCCGGGTGCTGCCCGGCCAGCACGCGCAGCGCCGTGGTCTTGCCGGCGCCCGACGGCCCGCGCAGCGCGACCAGTTCCCCGCCGCGCACCCCCAGCTCGTCCAGCCGCAGCGCGTACCCGTTCCCGCCCGGATAGCGGGCCCGCAACCCGGTGACCCGCACACCCCAGCGGCCCGCCGCGAGCGGGCTGAGCGCGAGCCGGACCCGGGTCGACCCGCCCACCACCGGCTCCGGGGCCGCCTCCGGCCGCGACGTCGCCGCCGTGAGGATCTTGTCCACGTCGCCGATCACCGCGGTGGCGTCGGTGGCCGCGTGGTAGCGCGCCGCCATCTCCCGCAGCGGCCGGTACGCCTCCGGCGCCAGCAGGATCGCCAGCAGCGCCGGGGCGAGCTCCATCGATCCGGACGCCACCCGCAGCCCGGCCTGCACCGCGATCAGCCCCACCGACAGCGTGCCGACCAGGTCGAGCGCGGTCGAGGAGAGGAAGGCGACCCGCAGCACCCGCATGGTCGCCCTGCGGTGCCGGTCGGTGAGGTCGGCGATCACCTCGGTCTGCCGTTCGGCCCGGCCGAACACCTTGAGCGTCGCCAGCCCCCGCACCACGTCGAGGAAGTGCCCGGCCAGCCGCGCGTCCGCCGCCCACCGCTGTTTCGCGCGCGCCTGGGTGGCCCAGCCGATCAGCGCGCCGAGCAGCGGGATCAGCGGCAGCGTGAGCAGCGCGATCACCGCCGACGCGGGGTCCACGACGGCCATCACGACGACCACCAGCGGGGGCAGGACCACGCCGAGCACCAGCGCCGGCAGATAGCCGGAGAACCACGGGCGCAGCGAGTCCAGCCCGGTGCCGAGGACCGCGGTGAGCCGGCCGGAGCCGTACGAGGCGACCCACGCGGGCCCGCGCCGCACGATCGTCGCCAGCAGGGACCGTCGCAACTCGTCGGTGACGCGTGCCGCGGTGCGCCGGGCCACCACCTGTTCGGCCCAGGCCAGCCCGGCGCGCCCCGCGAACGCCCCGGCGAGCAGCGCCACTCCCGCCGCGCCGGGCGAGGTGACGATCCAGCAGAGCGCGAGCGCGATGGTCAGGGTGGCCGCCGCCTGCCCGGCTCCGATGACCGCCAGCAGCGCGATCCCCGCCCGGCTGGCCCGGGCGTGCCGCAGCAGCCGCCCGTCGATCGGCCCCTTGCC
>NZ_JBEZZB010000219.1:0-14104 GCF_040638955.1 Actinoplanes sp. NPDC024001 | reverse complement strand
GGCGCGCTGGCCGGCTGCGCCGGGGGTGGCGGCGAGCAGGGCGCCGCCGACGCCGCCGAACAGCAGGGCGCGCCGGGTGACGCCCGACCCGTGGTTGACGAGAGATTTTTTCCAGTTTATGGCGATAACGTAAGTTCCCCCCGGAGCCGGCGTCAAGCCGTCCCGCGGGGTACCGGCCCCCGGCGGTGTGACCTCGCGCCACACCGCCGGAGGCCGGCCGGTCAGCCGGTCGTGCAGGTCAGGTTGTTGACCTGTGCCGCCGCCGACCCGGAGGCCAGGAATCCGAAGGTCACGTGGCCGTTGGCCGGGACCGACGAGTTCCAGGACTCGTTCGTCACGTTGACGAGCGAGCCGCTGCTGGTTCCCTTGGCGCTCCACACCTGGGCCAGCGTCTGGCTGCCCGGGAACGTCCAGGAGATCTTCCAGCCGTTCACCGCTGTGGCGCCGGCGTGGACCATCACCTCACCCTGGAAGCCGCCGGACCAGGTGGACTTCACCGAGTACATCGCGGTGCAGCTCCCGGTGCCCGGGTTGGGACCCGGCGAGCTCGGCGCGGGGCTGGACGGCTGCGGGCTCGACGGCTGCGGGCTGGGCGACTGGGTGCCGCCGGTGCCGATGCCGGTGACCTCGCCGTTACCGCCGTCGAAGACCACGTCCGAGCAGTTGTAGAAGGTCTCCGTGCTGTCCGAGCGGGACCAGACCGAGTAGATCAGGTGGTTGCCGGTCTTGCCGGCGGGCAGCCGGGCGGTCCAGTAGTAGTGCCCGTCGTCGGTGCCCGGCCCACCGTTCGACGGCGGGTTGGTCACCTGGTCGAACGGCGTCGGCTCCAGGTCGGTCCACCGCAGCGGCCGGGTCGGGTCGTAGCCGTCCTTGGTGATGTACAACGAGAAGGTGCCCGGGTGCTTGGCCCAGTTGTTGTACTTGACGTTGATGTTCGCCCCGGCCGTCAGGTGGGTCTTCGGCCAGTCGGTGCGGGCCAGGTTGAACCCGGTGAAGTTGTAGGGCCCACCGGTCCCGCCGCTGCACAGCTGACCGTCCGGGAGGAACCCGTTGACCCGGCCGGCGCCGTCCGAGCGGAGCACGGCGAACCAGTTGTAGAGCGAGCTGACACCGCTCTGCGCCACCGCCGCGGCACAGGCCGGGTTCTTCGGCTCGATGGCGCCGGTCTGCGGGTTACGGCCGTCCTGGTAGCAGAACCAGGTCCGGCCGCCCGGCACCTGGATGGCGCCGTGCGCGGCAGCGGGGGTCGAGGGCAGGGCCAGGATCCCGGCTGCCGCAGCGAACAGGGCCACGGCAGCCATGCGTACGAATCTCATCTGTGTCACCCCTGGGGGAAGAGCCGGGCGTAGTCGGCGTAGCCGGTGGCGACGTCGACCTGGGCCCAGAACCGGTGGTAGTTGAAGGTGGGCGCGGCTCCGCCCTTGAGGTAGGCGTCGACCTTCGGGAAGTCCGGGTCGCTGCGGTAGAAGGAGCGGATGTCGAGGAACGACACGCCCGGCTGGATGACGTCGCCGTTCGGCATCTCGCCGCGCCAGCCCTGCGGGATGTAGATGCCCTGGCCGGTGGAGGCGTTGTAGGCGTCGTCCATCCGGTTGTAGTCGGCGCGGGTCTCGGTCACCGACACGCCCTTGTCGTCCTTGTACGCCCAGATCGCGTCGAGCAGCCCCTTGGCCGCCGTCTTGGCCTCAGCGTTGCCGGACTTGGCCGCGTAGTAGGTCAGCAGCTTGGCGAACGAGCCGGCGATGCCGAGGTCCTGACCGTGGGCGGTGACCCGGACGCGCAGGTTGGTGTTCGGCTGCGGGTTGGTGGGGTTCCACGTGGCCGGGGCGCCCGACCACTCCATCTCGGCGGGGATGGAGAAGCTGTCCGCCTCGATGGTGGTGTTCGCGAGCGCCCACGGCACCCACTTGTCGAGCACCGCCTTGGCCTTGGCGTTGCCGGTCACGTAGTACAGCTCGGCGAGCCGCTCCAGCGACCAGGTCTGCATGCCGAACCAGCGGTTGGACGGCGGGTCGGCGTAGACCGGGGCCTCGACGTACGCCAGGCCGTAGAAGGTCGGCGTGCCGGCCGGCCGCGCCGAGTAGTTGCCGTTCCAGCTGTTGGTGGCACCGCCGGCGATGGCGCCGTCGGCGGACTGCAGCCACTGGTAGAACTCGAGCTGCCGGTCCAGGCTGGCCTGCCAGTCGGCCTTCGCGGTCGGCGACTTCGGGGTGAAGGCGCTGACGTTGGACAGGATGTACGCGGCCATCGGGTTCTGGTAGCCGAAGTGGCTGGTGCTGGAACCGATCCGCCACGCCCAGCCGGCGCTGGTGTCGTACGCGCCGCCCCAGGCGTAGTACCAGGACATCAGGTTGCTGGAGGCGTTCTTGCCGGTGCCCGCCGGGCAGCTGGTCGACGCGCAACCGGGCTGCTTGAAGTACTTGTCGTAGAACGAGTACCGCAGGTAGTCACCCATCTTGGCGGCCTTGGCCACGGCGTCGGAGATCTGCGAGGCCTTGCCCTGCTGGGTCGCCCAGGTGTGCGCCCAGTACGCCGCCTGCACCGCGCGGGCGTCCGCGTCCGGCGCGTTGGTGTACTTCCACTGCTTGGCGTACGACGCGTCCTTGGTGAACAGGTCGAGGTAACCGTTCGGGCCGCCGTGCGCGAACGTGTCGCAGGACGGCTGCGGCACGGTCTCGAACACCGACTCCTGCGGGCCGCGCTGGAAGGTGTTGATGTACGCGACCCGGGTGGTCCCGTCACCGCAGTGCCCGAAGCCGTAGGTGTTGTCGACGTCGAGCAGCCAGTGCATGCCGTAGATGTCGTCGGTGCCGTACGCCGCCTTCAGCTCCGCGGCCAGCGGGTCCGTGCCGACCGACACACCCTGGTCGAGCTGCGACGGGTACTGCGACGGCTGCGGGTACTCGGCCGCGTAGGTCGCCGGCTTGGCGGGGTTGTAGTTGGCGTTGGTGGGCTGGTCGGCGTGCGACGGGATGATGTACTTCTCCATCGTCGCCCAGGCGTGGTTGAACGGCGCCCAGTCGCCGCTGATCTGACCGTGCTCGGCCTCCAGCCAGAGCCAGTAGCTGAACGCCTCACTGGTGGTCTCGTGGCCGTGGTCGGGCGCCTCGTTGATCAGCGTCTCGATCGAGTGGTAGGGCACGCCCTCCGGGCTGAAGTACCCGTTGGCCGGGTTCTTCAGGTCGTTGTAGAGCTGGGTGAACCGGGCGTCCACCGCGCCCTCCTCGATCACCGTCACGCCGAGCTGGGCCGCGGTGTGGCCGGTCGCGGTGGCAGCGACGGTGGCGGTGGCGCCCACGGTCGCCGAGGTGGCAGCCGCGACGGTCACGTTCTGCGCGGTGTTCCAGTTCGCCGGGGTGAAGGTGAGCGTGGCCGGGGTGGCGGTGACCGCCGTGGTCCCGGCGGTGCGGGCCACCGCGACGCTGACGTTCGCGGCCGGCGCCTTGCTCAGCTTCAGCTGCCACTGCCCGCTCTTGCCGGGGGCGAGCGCCACCGAGGTGGCATTGGCGACGATCGACGGGGTGGTCGCCGCGTCGACGAAGACCGGCACGTCGGCCGTGCTGCTCTTCAGGCCGGCGTTGTCGAAGGCCACGGCCTGCACGTGGTAGGCCGCGGCCTGGGCCGGCACCCCGTCCCAGGTGTACGCGTACGGCGCGGTGGTGTCGCTGCCCAGCAGCAGGCCGTCGTGGTAGAACTCGACCCGGCTGATCGTCTGCCCGCCGGCCGCGGTGGCGGTCGCCGCGATCGGGATGGACGCCGGGGCGGTGTAGCGGGTGTTCGCGGCCGGGCTGGTGATCTGCACCGTGGGCGCGTTCGCGGTCTGGTTGCAGGCCGTCCCGTTCAGGGTGAAGGCGGTGGGCACCGGGTTGGCCGAGCCGAACGTGCCGTTGAAGCCGGTTCCGACGGTGGCGTTCGTGCCCAGGCTGCCGTTCCAGGCGGCGTTGTTCACGGTGACGTGCTGGCCGCTCTGGCTGTAGACGCCGCTCCAGCCCTGGCCCGCCTTCTGCCCGGCGTCCGGGAAGTCGAACTCCAGCTTCCAGCTGGTCAGCGGGTCACCGGTGTTCTTGATCTGGATGTCGCCGGTGAAGCCACCGGGCCACTGGCTCTGCACCTTGTACACGACGGTGCAGCCGGCCGCGGCATAGGCCGGGGCGCCGGCTGCGAGGACCGCGCCGGCGCCGAGGACGGCGACGCCGGTGACGGCCAGCCTGCGTCGCAGGCGGTGGGCTGCAGGTGAGCCCGGTCGGAATGGTCTTCTCACGGTGTTCCTTTCCGCCGGACCGGTGACGTACGCGTCGGGCGACGTCACCGGCCGGGCCGCGGGGACGGGGGTGTTACGGGGTCGCGGAACAGGTGATCGGGAACGGAACGGGATTGGTGGTGCCGGTGGTGCCGCCGAGGAATCCGAAGGTGGTGGAGGCCCCGGACGAGAGGGTGCCGTTGTAACCGGCGTTGACGACGGTCACGGCGGTGCCGGCCTGGGTGGCGGTGCCGCCCCAGCTCTGGGTGACGGTCTGCCCGGCGGTGAAGGCCCAGGTCACCTTCCAGGCCTTGGTGCTGACCGTGCCGATGTTCCTGACGGTCACCTCGCCCTGGAAGCCGCCGCCCCAGTCGCCGGTCACGCGGTAGGTGGCGGTGCAGGCGATGGTCGGCATGGTCATGCTCGGCGAGACGGAAGCCGACGGCGAGGCGGAAGCCGACGGCGAGACCGAGACCGACGGGGAGACCGAGACGGACGGCGACGGGGAGACGGGGCCGCCGGCACGGTCGGCGTACAGGATTCCGCGGCCGTTGGTGCCCAGATACACCCGGCCCCAGATCCGCGGATCCCCGGCCAGGGCGTCGCCCGCGTTCCCGTACTGATGCTGGCCGTCGTTGATCCGCACCCAGCTCGCGCCGGTGTCGTCGGACCGGAAGACGCCGGTGACACCGCCGGCCGTGCCCACGAGGAAGACCGCCGGGCGGGTCGCGCCCGGCGCGGCCTTGCCGAAGGCCACGTTGATGCCCTCGGTGACGCCGCCGACCGCGGTGAAGGTCCGGCCCGAGTCGGTGGAGCGCAGCAGGCCGGTCTCGCCCGCGAGCCACACCTCACCGGCGGCGCCGGGCACCGCCTTCAGATTGACGCGCCCCTCGGCGGGCATCGCGGCGGCTGACGCGGTGAAGCTCGCCCCGCCGTCGGTGCTGGTGTAGAACCTGCCCGCGGCGTAGGCGTAGAAGGTCTTCGGGTCGACCCGGTCGGACTCGACCTTCGCGCCGGCGGGCAGGCCGGCCGAAGCGGTCCACGAGCTGCCGCGCGTGGTGGAGTAGTGCACGCCGGTGCCGGCCGGGGACCAGACCACCGCGGTGGCGTCGGCGCCGACCGCCACGGTGCCGCCGCCGGTCACGCCGGACGGTTCCTGGCCCTGGTACCAGTTCTTGCCGCCGTCGTTGGAGACGCCGATGTGCGGGGCCGCCGCGTTGTTGCCGACCCGGACGAAGAACTGCGGGTTGAGCTCGGCGAAGTCCAGGCCGGTGTTGCTGCCCAGGTTCGGGCTGTCGTGGAAGCTCGCCGGCACCGTGTCCAGGTCGGCGTGGTGGAAGCCGCCGACGTCGTAGAGGGCGCTGACCAGCGGCGCGCCGGTGGGCGGGCTGGCCAGGTCCTGGACCGCGGTCTCCTCCAGGCCCTTGGCGAACGGCCGGATGGTGAACGTGGTGTTCCGGTCCCAGTTGGTCAGCTGGGTGGTGCCGTAGACGGTGGCGCCGGTGCCGTAGAGCAGCCGGTCGGAGTCGAACGGGTCGATGGCCAGCGACTCGTTCATCCAGCCGAGCTTCGGGGCCTCCTCCGGCGGGGTGGGGTTGCCGTTGAAGTCCAGCCACGGGTTGGCGGAGATGTCCATGGTGTAGCGCTTGGTACGGCTGGGGTAGCCGTTCCAGTCCCAGATCCGGGTCCAGGTGGCGCCGTAGTCGGTGCTGCGGAAGAAGATCGCGTCCGGGAACCAGGAGATCTGGGTGGCGACCATCAGGGTGCCGGGTTTCTGCGCGTCCACGGTGAGGCCGGAGTAGCCGTAGTAGCGGTCGGCGACCGGGGTGGGCGAGATGTCGGTCCAGGTGCCGGTGGTGGTGTCCAGGCGGGCGACCTGGCCGGCGGTGCCGTCGTACGGCCCGCCGGTGTCGCTGGTCGCGATGAACAGGTATTTGCCCTGCACGACGCCCTTGTGGGCGAGATAGCCGGTGGGCTGGCCGGGGATCCGCTCCCAGGTGGCGCCGGAGTCGAGCGAGCGGTAGACCGGGTTCTCCTTGTCCGCCACGCCGACGTAGACCGCCGGTGACGCCGGGTCGAAGGTCACCCAGGTCAGCCCCTGGTTCTGGTTCAGATAGCCGTTGGCGTCGTTCGGGTCCTGCACGTAGTTGCCGGCGTTGGGGAAATTGCCGACCTTCGCCCAGCTCGCTCCGTAGTCGGTGCTGCGCCAGAGCCCGTTTCCGCCCTCGGCGGCGAAATAGACGTTCCGGTTGTTGCGCGGGTCGACGGCGAGGCGCTCCCCCATGCCGCGGCCCGGCATGTTGCCGCCGACCTTGAACGGCAGCGCGGTCCGCTGCCAGGTGTTCCCCCGGTCGGTGGAGCGCAGGATGGCGCCGTTGTTCGGGTCCCAGCTGTTGGTGTACATCCCGACGGCGGCGTAGACCCGGTTGGTGGCGACCGGGTCGGGGGCGATGCTGAGCACCCCGTTGTGGCCCCAGTCGTCCTGGCCGACCCAGTCGAGCAGCGGCGTCCAGGACTGTGCGGACTGGTTCCACCGGTAGGCCCCGCCGATGTCGGTCCGGGCGTAGACGAGGTCCTTCTCCCCCGGGTTGAACACGATGCCCGGGACGAAACCACCGCCGTCGATGCGCACGTTCTTCCAGGTGTAGGGCTCGGCCGCGGCGGCGGTGGCCGGGTGCGGCCCGGAGACGACCGCCACCGCGGTCGCGGCCACGACCAGGGCGGCGACCAGCGCACCGCCGGGGGACCTTCGCATAGAGGAGCCTTCCATCGACGACCATTCATGTGGGAGCGCTCCCAGAAGCGTCGGTCCCCGTCATGCCGATGTCAAGAGCCGGAAACTTCGCGTTGACATCGCGACGATGGCGTTGTCACGGAGAGCAACAATGGGCCGGCGGGGTTTCGCGCTCACTGGAGGGCTCCGTCGGAAAGGGGGCATCCATGGACAAAGAGCCGGGAAATCGCCTGTGTATCATTCGGCGGAACACGCTGGCCGACGTCACCGGGACGTCGTCCGGCCGGCCCGGGCAGGGGCCGGCAGGCCGCGCTCGCCGGTACGTGGCGTAACCGAGGCCCGCGTATCGGTGGAGGAGATTGCATGAAGGTTTGCGTTGTCGGAACCGGCTACGTCGGTCTGACCACCGGCGTCAGCCTCGCCTTCCTGGGCCACGAGGTGACCTGTGTCGACCTCGACCAGGCCAAGGTCGACATGCTGCGGGCCGGGCGCTGTCCGATCTACGAGCCGGGCATGGAGGAACTGCTCGCCGAGGCGACGTCCAACCTGACGTTCACCACCTCGTACGCGGAAGCGGTCCCCGGCGCCGACGTGGTCTTCGTGGCCGTGCAGACCCCGTCCGCCGAGGACGGCAGCCCCGACCTGCGTTACCTGCGCAGCGCGGCGGAGAGCGTGGCGCACGCGCTGGACCACGACTTCACCGTGGTGGTGAACAAGTCGACCGTGCCGATCGGCAGCGGCAACTGGGTCGACGCCATCCTGCGCGACTCCTTCGCCCAGCGCGACGACCGCCCCGAGGGCACCGAGTTCGCGGTCGCCTCCAACCCCGAGTTCCTGCGGGAGGGCAACGCCATCGCGGACACCCTCTTCCCGGACCGGATCGTCATCGGCTCGGACAACCCGCGCAGCCTCGAGGTGCTCAACCGCCTCTACCGGCCGATCATCAACCAGACCTTCACGCCGCCGACCTTCCTGCCGCGGCCGGAGGACGTCAGCGCCGTGCCGCTGGTCTCCACCGACCTCGCCTCGGCCGAGCTGATCAAGTACGCGGCGAACGCCTTCCTGGCCCTGAAGATCAGCTACGCGAACGAGATCGGCCAGCTCGCCGCCAAGGTGGGCGCCGAGATCACCGAGGTCACCCGCGGCATGGGCCTGGACCAGCGGATCGGCTCCCGGTTCCTGCAGTCCGGCGTGGGCTGGGGCGGCTCCTGCTTCGGCAAGGACACCAAGGCGCTGATCGCCACCGCCGCCGAGTACAACCTCGAGATGCCGATCGTGAAAGCGGCCCGCGACGTCAACCAGCGGCAGCGCGCGATCGCCGTGGAGCGGCTGCAGGACGAGCTGCGCATCCTGAAGGGCCGCAAGATCGGCCTGCTCGGCCTGGCGTTCAAGCCGAACACCGACGACCTGCGCGACGCGCCGGCGCTGGACATCGCCAACTCGCTGCTGGCCCGCGGCGCCCGGGTGAAGCTGCACGACCCGGTGGCGACCGAGCGCTTCCGCGTCGAGCAGCCGGAGCTCGCGCCGTACCTGAGCGAGACGATCGACGACGTCTTCGCCGACTGCGACGCCGTCGTGCTGGTCACCGAGTGGGCGCAGTACCTGGAGCTGGACTGGTCCAAGTTCGTCGGGCTGATGCGCACGCCGGTGGTGCTGGACGGCCGGCACGTCCTGGACGCCGAGCGGATGCGGCGCATGGGTTACCGCTACCTCGCCGTGGCGCGCTGACCGTACCCCCGCTTCGACCGCCGTGGTGGCCTCTGGCCACCACGGCGGTTCCTTTTTGCTGGTGTTCCGCCTGATGCGCGAGTTACCGCCAGAAGCAGCTTCCGCCGAAGGTTAACAAAACCGACTCACTGTTCGCCGTCTGCCCGGCGAACAGCGTGAAAAAGGGGTATAACGGGGCGAGGCCCGGTGCCTCTTTCGCCAATCTTCTTAACCGGTTAAGGTGCGAAGGTGTCGCAGCGATATCGTTACCGACTCGATCACGGCGAAATCATTGCGCAACTTGCTGGTTACCTCTTGACTGTTGGTCAAGAAGCGCTTCGGACGGCGACGTCGTCAAGACGTCGGAGGCGCTATATGACATAGGGAGCGGTATGTTCGGTCAACGTGGGAGTTCGCGATCCCGGGTCGCGCTCGCCGGTGCCCTCAGCGTCGGGCTTGCTTTCAGCCTGACCGCTTGCGGCGGAGACGGTGACTCGGAGGGCGGGTCCACCGACAACGAGGCGTCGGCCATCGACTGCGCGCCGTACAAGGCGTTCGGTGACCTGACTGGCAAGACGGTTACGATCTACACGGGCATCGTGACTCCGGAGGACACTCCGCACAAGGAGTCCTACAAGCCTTTCGAGCAGTGCACCGGCGTCACGGTGAAGTACGAGGGCGACAAGGCCTTCGAGACCCAGATCCTGGTCCGGGCCAAGGCCGGCAACCCGCCGGACCTCGCGTTCGTGCCCCAGCCGGGTCTGCTCCAGCAGCTCGTCGCCACCGGCAAGGCCGTCGAGGCCCCCGCCGAGACCGCGGCGAACGTCGACAAGCACTTCGGCGCCGACTGGAAGACGTACGGAACGGTCGACGGCAAGTTCTACGCCGCGCCGCTCGGTGCCAACGTCAAGTCCCTGGTGTGGTACTCGCCGCAGGAGTTCAAGGACAGCGGCTACGCGGTTCCCACCACGCTGGACGAGCTCAAGACGCTGACGGACAAGATGGTGACCGACGGCAAGAAGCCGTGGTGCGCCGGCATCAGCAGCGGTGAGGCGACCGGCTGGCCGCTCACCGACTGGATGGAAGACTTCTGGCTCCGCCTCAACGGGCCGGAGAGCTACGACAAGTGGGTCAAGCACGAGACCCCGTTCAACGGCCCGGAGGCCACCGCGGCCCTCGACGCCGTCGGCGCCTACCTGAAGAACGACAAGTACGTGAACGGCGGCCTCGGCGACGTCAAGAGCATCGCCAGCACCACGTTCCAGGACGCCGGCCTGCCGATCCTGGAGGGCACGTGCTCGCTGCACCGCCAGGCGTCGTTCTACGCGGCGAACTTCGACAAGGACACCAAGGTCGCCGAGGACGGTGACGTCTTCGCCTTCTACCTGCCGGGCAAGGACGCCACCAGCAAGCCGGTCCTGGGTGGCGGCGAGTTCGTGCTGGCGTTCGCGGACCGTCCCGAGGTCAAGGCGTTCCAGACCTACCTGTCCAGCGACGTCTGGGCCAACACCAAGGCGAAGCTGTCGTCGGGCTGGGTCAGCGCCAACAAGGGCCTCGACCCGAACAACCTGAAGAACCCGATCGACAAGCTGTCGGCGACGATCCTGCTCGACCCGAACGCGACGTTCCGCTTCGACGCCTCGGACCTGATGCCGGGCGCGGTCGGCTCGAACGCGTTCTGGAAGCAGACCACGGCCTGGATCGCCAGCGGGCAGGACACCAAGACGACCCTGGACAACATCGAGAAGGCTTGGCCGCAGTAATGCACTGAGTACCACCGCGGGGCCGGTCGGGGATGCCCGACCGGCCCCTAGCAGTTCGGCCGTCTTTGCCTTTCACTAGTCTTCTTGCTGGGACTCCGCACTAGGAGGAACGGGTCGCGTGTTCACCACCGCCTCCACCACCACCGACAAGCTCGTCCAGATGTTCGCGGCGATCCTGCTGTTCGCCGCAGTGGTCGGCTTGATCCTGTTCATCGCCGGCCGGTTCGCCGGCAAACGCGACCGCACGGTCGCGTACCTCTACCTCGCCCCGGTCCTGCTGATGCTCAGCGTGGGGCTCCTCTACCCCGGTATTCGCACCATCTACGAGTCGTTCTTCAACGCCGCAGGTGACGCTTTCATCGGGATCGACAACTACAAGACCATCTTCACCGACTCGGAGCAGCTGGTCGTGCTCCGCAACACCGCGTTCTGGGTGCTGCTCACGCCGTTCCTGGCGACCGCGGTGGGCATGCTCTACGCGATCCTGGTCGACAAGGCCCGGGGTGAGGCGTTCGCCAAGGCGCTGATCTTCCTGCCCATGTCGATCTCGTTCGTCGCGGCGTCGGTGATCTGGAAGTTCATGTACGAGTACCGCCCCGACCAGGGCAACGTGAAGCAGATCGGCCTGATCAACCAGGTCATCGTCTGGCTCGGCGGCAAGCCGGTCCAGCTGCTGATCGACTCGCCGTTGAACACGTTCCTGCTGATCGCCGTGATGATCTGGATCCAGGCCGGCTTCGCGATGACCGTGCTGTCGGCGGCCATCAAGGCGATCCCGGACGACATCATCGAAGCTGCCCGCCTCGACGGCGTCGGACCGTGGGGCATGTTCCGCTTCGTCACGCTGCCCGCGATCCGCCCGGCGGTGATCGTCGTGCTGACCACCATCGCGATCGGCACGCTCAAGGTCTTCGACATCGTGCAGACGATGACCGGTGGCCGGTTCAACACGAGCGTGATCGCCAACGAGTTCTACAGCCAGAGCTTCCGCAGCGCCAACCAGGGCCTCGGTGCCGCGCTCGCGGTCGTGCTGTTCGTCCTCGTGATCCCGATCGTCGTGTACAACATCCGGCAGCTTCGCCGTTCGGAGGCGTGATGACCACCGCAACTCCCCTCACCACCACGCCCCCCGTCGCCGTGGACAAGAAGGAGTCCACCGCGGCGAAGGCGAAGAAGAAGCTCACCTCGCCGTGGGCCTCGCTCGTCGCGATCGTCATCGCGGTGCTCTGGACGCTGCCGACGTTCGGTCTGCTGATCTCCTCGTTCCGGCCGGAGCGGGCGATCAAGACGACCGGCTGGTGGACCTGGTTCTCCGACCCGACGTTCACGCTGGAGAACTACCAGTCGGTCTTCGACCCGGAGGCCATCAACCTGGCGGACTTCTTCCTGAACTCGATCGTCATCACGCTGCCGGCAGTGATCATCCCGCTCTGCCTGGCGTCGCTCGCGGCGTACGCGTTCGCCTGGATGAAGTTCCCCGGCAAGAACTTCCTGTTCATCGCGATCTTCGCGTTGCAGATCGTGCCGATCCAGGTGACGCTGATCCCCCTGCTGACGCTCTACGTCGACATGGGCATCGCCAACACCTTCTGGACGCTGTGGCTGTCGCACTCGGCGTTCGCCCTCCCCCTGGCGATCTACATCCTGCACAACTTCATCAAAGAGGTGCCGTCGAGCCTGATCGAAGCCGCCCGCATGGACGGCGCCGGTCACGTGGCGATCTTCTTCCGGGTGCTGCTTCCCCTGCTCACCCCCGCGCTCGCCGCCTTCGGCATCTTCCAGTTCCTCTGGGTGTGGAACGACCTGCTGGTCTCGCTGACCTTCGCCGGCTCGCCGGAGATCTCCCCGCTCACGGTCCAGCTGTCCAACCTCAGCGGCACCCGCGGCACGGCCTGGCACCTGCTCTCCGCCGGCGCCTTCGTCTCGATCATCGTGCCGGTCACGGTGTTCCTGCTGCTCCAGCGTTACTTCGTCCGCGGCCTCCTGGCAGGCAGCGTCAAGGGCTGATCGCAGCATCCCCGCAAAGGCCGCACCCGCTTCCGGGTGCGGCCTTTCGCTTTCCCGGCACGCTTCCTTTTCGGTACGGGCGGCCACGCCCGTCCCGCTACACCGCCCGTGGCTACCCCGCGGCCGGCCAGGCCGTCCAGGCCGCAGCGCAACCGCCGGGCTCAAGCCCACCCTTGCCCTTCATGCCGATCGCGGCCGGCTGCCCCTGAGTGATGTCTAGCGTGCAAACAGCCCTGGCGGCCAGCCGGTCCTCCCGGCTGTGCCCGGGAGCTACGCCGCCCGCCCCGCCCCAACACTGACCGCCAGCCAATCCACCCAGCTGCACCGGAGAGCCGCGCCGGACCACCCCGGACGACACTGACCGTCAGCCAGTCCACCCGGCTGCACCGGAGAGCCGCCTCGGCCCACCCCGCACGACACTGACCGCCAGCCAATCCACCCAGCTGCACCCGAGAGCTCCCTCGGCCCACCCCAGACGACACTGACCGCCAGCCAATCCACCCAGCTGCACCCGAGAGCTCCCTCGGCCCACCCCAGACGACACTGACCGCCAGCCGGTTCATCCGGCTGCGGCCGGGAGTTGGGTTGGCCGGCCTGAGATGGCGCTGACGGGCAGCCAAGCGGGTTACGCCGTTGAACGGACACTCCCCTGCTCAGCGGGTGGCTGCTTCGGTGGGGGTGCGCGAGCTGTCCGGGTTCAGGGAGCGGGCGGCCAGCAGGGTGCTCAAGGCGAGCAGCGCCACCGGGAGGAGGTAGCCGCAACCGACCGCGACGGCCAGGCTGGAACGAGCGGCCTGGCGGGCAGCCGGGTCCAGGGCGAGCATCTCGGCCACTCCCCCGCCCCGCAATCGGGCGGTGATCAAGGCGCTCAGGGTGAGCGCGACGGCGGCGCCGCCCAGGGCGGCGGCCAGCTGCTGGGAGAGGGCCAGCAGGGTGGTGCCGCGCGGGGTTTCGTCGTTGGTCAGGTCGCGGAGCGCCACCGTCATGGTCGGCATGATCGTGGCGCCTGATCCGGCGCTGAGCAGCACCGCCGCCGTGATGATCCACGGATAGCCGGCTTCGGTCACGGTGGTGACGGCCAGGCCGGCCGCGCCGAGCAGGGCGAGGGTCGTGCCGGTCAGCATGATGCGCCGCGGTGGGATGCGGTCGACCAGGCGGGTGGCGACCTGGGCGACCACGCCGACCGCTATCGCTGACGGCAGGGTGAGGACGCCCACCAGGCCGGCGCTGTCGCCCCGGACACCCTGCACGTAGAGCGGCAGCACCGCCATCGACCCGAAGTAGGCCGCGCCGAAGGTGACCAGGACGCCCAGGCCGGCCCGGAACGGCCGGTGGGCGAGCAGCCCGAGGTCGACGAGCGGATCGGCGATACGCCGGGCCCGGCGCACGAAGGAGGCGAGCAGCAGCACGCCGACGGCGAGCACCGCGGCTGCCGGCCAGGCCACGCCGGCGGGCCGGTCCAGCAGGGTGCCGCCGAGCACCACCAGCACAGCACCGCCGGACAGCTGAGCGAGCCCGGTCCAGTCCACCGGCCTGGCCCCGGCCGCCGCGACGCCCGGGGCCGCCGACATCGCGGTGCTACGCCGACCGGGTCATCTTCCTCACCGACGGCCAGATCGTCGACGAGATGCGCGACCCCACCGCCGAAGCGGT
>NZ_JBEZZB010000218.1:0-14272 GCF_040638955.1 Actinoplanes sp. NPDC024001 | reverse complement strand
CGCCGCGTGCCGGCGCCGCGGCCGCGGCGCCGACCGCGGCCGGGCCCGGACACTGCTGGCAGAGGCGATCACCGACGCGGACGACATGGGCATGACCGGGTACGCGGCCTCGTGGCGCCGTGACCTGGCCGCTCTCACCGAACGCGTCGGCCGGATCGTCCGCGACGGCCACCACTGGGAGATGATCCTGGACGGACACCGGGCCACGGTGCCCGACCGGATCGGCATGCGTTATCTGGCCCAGCTGCTGCTCAACCCCGGCCGGGAGATCCCGGCGGCGGAACTCGCCGGCGGCGCCGCGCCGGCCGAATCGGTGCAGCCGGTCCTCGATCCGGCGGCCCGGGCTGCCTACCGGCGGCGCATCGAGGAGCTGAGCGCCGAGCTGGACCGGGCAGACGTCCGCGGTGAGCCGGAACGCGCCGAACACGCCCGGACGGAGATGGGTGCCCTCGCCGCGGAACTGCGCCGCACGACCGGGCGTGGTGGCCGCGACCGCAGCTTCGACAGCCGCGGCGAGCGGGCCCGCACCGCGGTCCGCAAAGCGATCATGCGGGCGATCGACGAGATCGCCGCGGTGGAGCCCGGCCTGGGCACGGAGTTGCGCCGCACGGTCACCACCGGTGCCGCCTGCGTCTACCGTCCCCCGGACCAGCGGACCCGATGGACGTCCCATTTTCGATGACCACGCTCATCCCACCGGCGAGCGCCGTGCCGCGGCGGGGCAGGATCAGGTTCATGCGTGGTGACCGGTCACCTTCGCGGGGGCCGCTGCGTCAGTGAGACGACGCAGTCGAGCAGAGGGATGTGGGACCGTGACCGCCGATGACTTCCTGGCCGTGCAGTTCGAGAGCCACCGTTCCCACCTGCGGGCGGTCGCCTACCGCATGCTCGGCTCGCTGACCGACGCCGAGGACGCGGTGCAGGAGGCGTGGCTGCGCCTGGCCCGTACGGATGCCGGCGACATCGACAACCTCGGCGGCTGGCTGACGACCGTGGTGGGCCGGGTGTGCCTGGACGCGCTGCGCGCGCGCAAAGCGCGCCGTGAGGAGCCGATGGAGGACCGGCTGCCGGACCCGGTGATCAGCGGCGGGACCGGCGCCGACCCGGAGCAGCAGGCGCTGCTCGCCGACTCGGTGGGACTCGCGCTGCTGGTGGTGCTGGAGTCGCTGACCCCCGCGGAACGGCTGGCGTTCGTGCTGCACGACATGTTCGGCCTGCCGTTCGAGCAGATCGCGCCCATCGTGGGCCGCACGCCGGCGACGGCCAAGAAGCTCGCCAGCCGCGCACGTCAGCGGGTCCGGGGCGCGACACCCCACCCGGATCCCGATCTCGCCGGCCAGCGCCGGGTGGTGGACGCCTTCCTCGCCGCCGCCCGCGGCGGCGACTTCGAGGCGCTGGTGAGCATCCTCGATCCGCAGGTCGTGCTCCGCGCCGACGGCGGGGTGCTGACCGGCGGCATGAAGGTCCTCCGCGGCATCACCGCGGTGGCCGGGCAGGCCGCCACCTTCCGGCGCATGGCCACCGCCGCGCACACCCACCCGGTCCTCGTCAACGGGCTCGCCGGCCTGGTCAACACCATCGACGGCCGGCCGATCTCGGTGATGAGCTTCACCGTCGCCGACGGCCGGATCGCCGCCATCGACATCCTGTCCGACCCGGACCGGCTCGCCGGCCTCGACCTCGCGGTCCGCTCTCAGCCCGGGGCCTGAGCGGTGCGCACCCGTTCCGGGGTGGTTCCGGACCATTGGCGGAACGCCCGGTGGAACGAGCTCGGCTCCTCGTATCCGAGCAGGAAGGCGATCTCGGTGATCGTCACCTCCGGCCGGTTCAGGTAGTGCCGGGCCAGCGCGCGCCGGGTCTGCTCCAGGACGGTCTGGAAGGTGGTGCCCTGCTCGGCCAGCCGCCGTTGCAGGGTCCGGCTGCTGAGCGCCAGCCTGCGGGCCACGGCGGCGGCCGTGGTCTCACCGGCGGGCAGCAGCTCGATCAGCGCGGCCCGGACCCGGTCGGCGGTGGACTCGGAGCGGTCCAGATCGGCCAGGCGGCGGCGCAGCTCGGGCTCGAACACACCCCACATGGCGGTGTTGACGGTCAGGAACGGCCGCCGGGCGTCCCGCGCGGTGAAGGCGACCATGATCTCCGAGCCGGGCTGGACGGGGACGCCCAGATAGCCGGCGTACGCCTCGGCGGCGGCGCCCGCCGGCGGGTGCGGGAGGGCGAACCGTAGCGGCGTTATCCGGGTCCGGGTGCCCAGCCGGGCGAGGGCCACCAGGAACGCGGCCTCGAAGGCGACCAGGGCGGGCGGCGGCGCCGGGTCGGACGGCCAGGTCATGCTGACCTCGACGCGGTCCGGCTCCTCGGTCACGGTCAGCCGCTGCGGGCCCAGCAGGCGTTTGTGGGTGGCGATCCGGTCCACCGCGTGGCGCAGGTCGGGGCTGCACAGCGCCGCGAAGATCGGCGTCTCGAACGTCTCGGCGCTGACCCGCCCGGCCAGCGTCACCCCGAGGGCCGGATCGCCGGAGATCTCCTCCATGACGGTCCAGAGCCGGTAGAACTGCTCCGGGGTGACCGGCACCGCGGAGTGCTGGAACAGGTCCTCCGGCAACCCGGCGGCCCGCAGCACCCGGCCCGCCGACATCCCGATGTCGGCCATCAACGCGGTGACGCCGGGGCTGAGGGTGAACCGGGCGGAGCTCACTGCCGAGCAGCCGCTTCCGCGACCGCGACGGCCCGCGTCACGTCGACGTCGAGCCCGGTCAGGCGGCGGGAGACGGTCCACAGGGCCTCGATCGCCGCGTCGGCGCCCGGCCGGATCAGCCGGCGGCGCACCGGCGGGCCGGACGAGGACCAGCGCGGCCCGTACATGGTGCCGCCCTCGGCGCCGGGGTCGGTGGCCGCCCGCAGCGGGCTGAGCGCTCCCCGCTCGACGGGCATCCCGCTCCGGGCGGCCTGGAACCGGAAGAACCGGGCGAGCGCGCCACCGCCACCCGCGGCGACCGTGGTCGCCTGAAGGTGGGAGTTGGTGAGCCCCGGATGGGCGGTCAGCGCGCGGGCGGAGAGGCCGGCCGCCCGGAACTGCCGGTCCAGGCCCTGGGCGAAGTGCCGGTTCGCCAGCTTGGAGTCGCCGTAGGCCCGCCACGGCCGGTAGGGCGCGCGGAACGGCTGCTCGGGGCGCACCGGCCCGCCCATGTGCTGGGCGCCGCTGGTGATCGTGACGACCCGGGCGCTGCGGGCCCGGACCACGGCGGGCAGCAGATGGGCGGTGAGCGCCCAGTGCCCCAGGTGGTTCACGCCGAACTGGGTCTCGAACCCGTCGGCGGTGCGTCCCTGCGGCATCGCCATCACACCGGCATTGTCGACCAGCAGGTCGATCACCGGGTGCGCGGCCAGGATCCGGGTGGCGGCACGCTCGACGGAGGCGAGCGAGCTCAGGTCGAGCTCGACGACCTCGACCGAGGCGCCGGGATGCGCCGCGCGCACGTGGTCGGCGGCCGCGGTGGCCTTGGCCGGGTTGCGGACGGCCATGACCACGTGCGCGCCGCGGCCGGCGAGGGCCGTCGCCATGGCCAGCCCCAGCCCGCCGTTGGCGCCGGTGATCACTGCGACGCGGCCGGTCTGATCCGGGATGTCTGCCGTTGACCAGGACATCTCTGCGTTCCCTCCGTGATGTGCGTCAGTGCGTTCACGGTAGGGCGGAGAGACCGCGGTGCCAGTGGCCGATCGCGCCATCCCGCGGCGGATCGCGCCATCTCGGGTTACTCGAGCTGTTCGGCCAGCGCGACGAGGATGCCGGCGGGGCCGCGGAGGTAGCAGAGCCGGTAGCTGTTCTCGTACTGCACGAGCTCGCCGAGCAGCTCGGCCCCGTGCGGTCGCAGGCGCTCGATGACGTCGTCCATGTTCTCGACGGCGAACATGACGCGGTGCATGCCCAGCGTGTTCGCCGGAGCGTGCGGGTCACCGGCCCGGGCCTCCGGCGTGTGGTACCTGGTCAGCTCCAGCCGCCCGTGGCCGTCCGGGGTGCGCATCATCGCGATGTCCGACCGGACGCCCTCGAGCCCGATGAGGCGATCCACCGCGCTGCCCTCGACCGTCGCCTCGCCCTCCAGCTCCAGCCCGAGGGCGCCGAAGAACGCGGTGGCGGCCGCGAGGTCGTCGACGACGATGGCGATGTTGTCCATTCGCTGGATGGTCCCGCGCTCCATGCGATCTCCTTCAGGGTCGGCGCCGGATTCGCCTGCCATCAGCCACCATAGGGCCGGGCCACGCTCGTGCGGCGGGTCCGGCCGCCTCAGACGATGCGGGCGACCGCTCCGTAACCGGTGGCTTCGGCGGGGGTGGGCCGCGGACCCGGCTGCGGCCGCCAGTCGGAGACCGAGACGATCCCCGGCTCCAGCAGGTCGAGACCCTCGAAGAAGCGGGAGACCTCGGCCAGCGAGCGCGGGCTGAACACCGGCTTGATGTTCTTGTTCACCGCGTCCATGGCGGCGATCGTCTCGGCGTCCAGCGGGTCGAAGGTCGCGTGGGAGAGCACCAGGTAGCTGCCGGCGGGCATCGCGGCGACCAGCTGCCGCACGACGTCGTACGGATCCTCGTGGTCCTCGATGAAATGCAGGAGGGCGACCAGCAGCAGCGCGACCGGCTGGGAGAAGTCCAGCGTCTCCCGCAGCGCCGGGTCGGCGAGGATCTTCTCCGGGGTACGCGCGTCGGCGTCGATGTAGGCGGTGGCGCCCTCCGGCGAGCTGCTCAGCAGGGCGCGCGCGTGCACCAGCACCAGCGGGTCGTTGTCCACATAGACGATCCGCGAGTCGGGGGCGATCCGCTGCGCGACCTCGTGCACGTTGTCGGCCGTCGGCAGCCCGGTGCCGATGTCCAGGAACTGCCGGACACCCGCCTCGGCGGCGAGGAACCGCACCGCCCGCTGCATGAACGCCCGGTTCTCGCGGGCCGCCGTGCGGATGTGCGGGAAGACCGCCGCGATCGCCTCGGCCGCGTCCCGGTCGGCCTGGAAGTTGTCCTTGCCGCCGAGCCAGTAGTCGTACCGTCGGGCGGGATGCGGTTTGGTCATATCGATGCGGGCCGTGACGTCCGAGCCGTCGGTACTCACCAAAGGTCCCCCTGTCGTCCGTGACGCGAGGCGGCTGAGTCTACGAGATCCGGACTGCGAGATCCATTCGCGTCCAAAGCTGACCGTTCGGACGTGGTCATGTCGGCGGCCACGCGTGATCATTCGGGGGTGCCGCACATCGATCTGCCGCCGCTGCCCGGGATCGCCGGTCTGCTGGCCGGCTACCCGCAGACCGCCGGACCGCTCAACAGCCTTGCCGAGACCCTGCTGCGGGGCCCTTCGCCGCTCACCCCGGCGCAGCGGGAGGGCATCGCCGCGTACGTGTCGAGCCGCAACGAGTGCACGTTCTGCGCCGAGACGCACGGCGCCGTGGCGCGGCAGCTGCGCGACGGCGACGCGCCCGAGGCGGACCCGCTGATGACCGCGTTGCTGTCCATCGCCGACAGGGTGCGGGTGGACGGCCGGTCGGTGACCGCCGAGGACGTCGAGCGGGCGCGCGCGGCCGGTGCCGACGACCAGGCCATCCACGACACCGTGCTCATCGCCGCGGCGTTCAGCATGTTCAACCGCTATGTGGACGGGCTCGGCACGCTCACCCCGGCGGATCCGGCCTCTTACGAGCGGCATGCCCGCGCCCTCGCCGAGCACGGTTACCTGCAGCTTCCGCCCGGCTGACCGGGCGGGCATCCTCCGATAGATTGACGTCAATCGAGTTCGGGAGGGTGCCATGATCCGCCTGCGTCACACACTCGCTGTCACCGTCGTGGCGGCCCTGCTCGGGGTCGCCGCGCCGCAGCCGGCCCGCGCCGGCGGCGACCCGGCGCCCACCACCGGCCCGTGTCAGTACACCCCGACCCCGGACGAGCCCGCCGCCCGCCCGGTGCCGCTGCCGCGCGACCCGGCACGGACGCCGGACCGGGGCACCGTCACCGTGGTGCTGCGGACCAACCTCGGGCTGATCCCGCTGGTGCTCGACCGGGCCGCCGCGCCGTGCACGGTGCAGAGCTTCCTGCACCTGACCCGGCACCGGTTCTACGACCGGACCATCTGCCACCGGCTCACCGCGTACCCGACGTTGAAGGTCCTGCAGTGCGGCGACCCGAGCGGGACCGGTTCGGGCGGCCCGGGTTACCGCTACCGCGACGAGCTGCCGACCGATCTGCCCCCGGCGCCGACCGACCCGACCGGGGTGCGCCGGCTCTACGCCCGCGGGGTGCTCGCGATGGCCAACGCCGGCCCGGACACCAACGGCAGTCAGTTCTTCCTGGTGTACGGGGACTCGGCGCTGCGCCCGAACTACTCGATCTTCGGCCGGGTGACGCCGTGGGGCCTGAGGACACTCGACCGGGTCGCCGCCGGGGGCATCGCGCCGACGCCCGAGGACCCGGCGCCGGTTGACGGGGCGCCCGCCCTGCGCACCGAGATCCGCAAGGCTCGCGCACTCCACTGACGCCGCGCGGAATTCTTCGATGACTTTCGGTGAATGATCGAACCGCGTACGGTGGCCGCCCGTACCACTCACCGAGCGTGTCGGGGTGGCAGCAGGGAGACATGGGGTGGAACGGCTTCCGTCGGACGGTGAGCGGACACTACGGGTCGGTGGCTATGTCACCCGGTGCGTGAAGAGCACGGAGACGCCGCGCGCCGCCGACCCGGCCGGGATCACCTGGCCGAACATCTCGGACTACTGGCCGGACGCGCCGCACCGGCAGCGGGCGGCGGCGGTGGCCGGCGAGGTCGAGCGCGGACCGGTCGAGGATCGTCCGGCCGGTCCGGGTCCGGCGCACCTGGAGATCCGGGTCATCGGCGACGCGCCGGTGAGCCCGCGCCGGCGGCGGCTGCGGACACTGCTGGGCGCGGGGGCGGCCGTGGTGACCGTCGCGGTCTGCGGGGTCGTCGTCGCCCAGCTGGCCGACCGGCCGACGGCGCCGGCCGATCTCGCGGCGGCCACTCCCACACCCCCGACGGCCACTCCGGGGGCGGTGCTTCCCGTCGTACCGGAAACGGTTGTGCCGTCGGCCCCGGCCGAAGCCGAGGCCGAGCCGACCCGCCCACCGCAACCGACGCGCACGCCGTCGAGGAAGCCCACCGCGCCGGCGGCGCCGGCCGCGCCGCCGCCGCTGGAGAACGCGGCCTTCGAGATGGTCGACGGGGTCACCGACCTGTCCGTGCGCACCGCCGAGCTGGACGAGCCGTTCCAGGTCAGAACCCCGCACGACTCCGGGCTGCAGGTCCGCCCGGCGTTCGCCGACGGCGTGCTGCGGGTACGCGCCACGCCCTCCGGCTCGGGCGGCAGCGGCCGGGTCGAGGTGCTGCTCAGCGACGACGTCACCTGGCGGCTGCGGATGACCGGGGGAGTGGCGCGGGCGTCGTTCGACCTGGCCGCGGGCACGGTGCGCCGGATCGACCTGACCGGCGGCGCCGCGGAGATCAGCATGCGGCTGGGCCGGCAGGCCGCCACCGTGCCGATCCGAATGGCCGGCGGGGTGAGCGCCTGGAACATCCGGACCTCGGCGCGGGTGCCGGTGCGGGTGGTCGCGGGCAGCGGTGGCAGCCGGGTCGATCTCTACGGCCGGGTCACCGACGGGCTGGCGGCGGGCAGCGTGGTCCGGTCCGGCGACCTGGACGACGGCCGGGGCCTGGACCTCGACGCCGAGGGCGGCTTCAGCGCCCTGACGGTCACCGAGGACTGAGCGGCCCGGGCAGCCTCAGGGGAAGATCTTCAGAGGAGGTCGAGCCGCCGTGCGATGTCGACTGCCTCGCGCCGCCGCGACGCGCCGAGCTTGCGATATATCGACCGCAGGTGTGCCTTGATCGTGGTGATCGAGACGCCGAGGTTCTCGGCGATCTCCTGAGCGGTGAGCACGCTCGGCAGGAATCGCAGGACCTCGGTCTCGCGCTCGGTGAGCGGTGGGGAGAGCTCGGGTGGCCGGTGCCCCGGCACCGGATCGAGACCGGTCGGGCGCAGCCGCCGGAAGGGCCGGCGGATGCCGTCCGGCTCGGCCAGGGCGACGGCCCGGGCCACCGCCGCCGCGGCCCGGGACTTCTGCCCGCGGTCGTCGGCGAGCAGGGCGAGCGAGACGCAGGCCTGCACCGCGGCGATCCGGTCCGGCCCGTCGGCGGCCGCGGTCAGCAGCTGCTCGCCGGAGCTGTCGCCGGTGGCGACCAGCGCCCGGCCCAGCATGACCTGCTCGGCGGGCATCGGTGCGGGCCGCTCCCGATATCGCGCCACCACCGTCGCCGGGGCGTCGAGAGCGAGGTCGATCTCGCTCTCCAGCAGATCCATCCAGCGTTGCAGGAACGGGGCGTCCTGGGCGTAGACGTGCTCCCGGCGTGCCTGGCGGGGAAACGGCCGGGCGGCCACCGCCTCGCCCGCGTCCAGCAACAGGTGGACGATCACCACGGAGGACATCATGACGATGGCGGCCTCCGGCGGATGCGCCTCGATGTGCAGGATCTGGCGCAGATGGGCGCGTGCCTCGGCCACCCGGTCCCGCTCCACCTCGATCAGGGCCAGCGTCAGCTGTCCCGCAGCCGCCTGCGCCGTGGTGGACAGTCCGAGACGCTCGGCGAGCTGCCGCGCGGCGCCGGCGTACCGCTCGGCGGTGCCGAGATCGCCCCGGAAGTAGGCGATCAGCGCGAGATGGCCCGACGCGTTGAGTTCGATCAGCTCGAGACCGGTCGTGCGAGCGGCCCGCAGCGCCGACCGCAGGCACTCCTCGGCCTGATCGAGGCGGCCGGTCCAGAGCAGGCCGACACCTTTGTTGTTCACCGCGACCGCGCTCAGCTGGGGCAGCTGCGGAAGGTGATCGGAGTCCGCGGTGGCGAGCCGTCCGAGCACCTCGGTTGCCGCCGTGACCAGCTTCGCCATGTCGCCGCGCACCCGGTGCACGGTGCCGATCTCGAGCAGGCTCAGCGCCGCGTCGACCGGCAGCCGGTCCGCCGGGTCCCGGTCGGCCAGCATCGCCCGGGAGCGTTCGATCCAGCTCGGGATCGCGGCGAAGTCACCGGTGAAGAACATGACCAGGGCGGCGCAGAGGGACAGCTCCGCGGTGGTGGGCAGGAACTCGGGCGGGATCCGCTGCACCGCGTCGACCACCATCCGCCGCTCGGCGGAGACGATCCGGGTCACCGCGAGCTCGGCCACCAGCCGGCCCAGATGGACCCAGTCGCCCGCGTCCCCCGCGTGGGCCAGGGCCTCGGGGACGGCGAACTGCGCCGCGTACCAGCGGGCGGCGACGCCGTGCAGCCGGACGGCCTGGTCCGGTGCCTCGACCTCCAGCCGTCGCGCCAGCATCGCCCGCAGCTGCCGGTGGTAGCGGAAGTGCCCGTCACCGCTCACGAGACCGGTGTCGCGTGCCAGCCGGTCGAGGACGGACGCGCTGTCCAGGGTGCCGGTGAGCTCCTCGGCGAGAGCCGGGGTGAAGCGGGACACGATGCTGGTGCGCAGCAGGAAGCGTCGCACCGCGGGAGGCTGTACGGCGACGACCTCGCGCCACAGGTAGTCGTCGAGCGCGCCGGAGCTGTCCGACTCGGCGGCCAGCCGCAGGCCGAGCGGCCACCCCTCACCGGCGGTGGGATCACCGCCGCCGAAGAGGGCGACCAGGTCCGCGGCCTCGGCGTCGTCGAAGGCGAGTTCGTCCATGCCGATCGTGTGGGCGTCGGCGCGCGGCAGCGGGGGCTCGCCGCGGCAGAGCAGCACCAGGCGCAGCCCGACGGGCGGGTGGGCGACCAGTGCGGCCAGGGCCTGCCGGGCCGGAGCCCCGTCCAGGAGGTGGACGTCGTCGAGAACCAGCACCAGCGGCGCGCTGATTCGATCAAGAACGGGCTCGTGCCGATCAGCGCCGGTCACTGCGGCCACCGCTGAGCGGAACGCTGCGCCGGCGGCGTGCCGGTGCCGCACGGTCAGCCAGGCCACCCGGCCCGGATCCGGCTGCTCCGCGGCCCAGGCGGCGGCGAGCGTGGTCTTGCCCCAGCCGGGGCCCGCGCGCAGCACGGTCACCGGCCGGGTCACGCCCTCGTCGAGCCGGGCATGCAGCCGGGGCCGCCGCAGGTACGGCTGTGGCGCCGCCGGACGGCCGGCGTCCGCACGCGCTGACTCGTTCATCGATCACCGCCTCGGCCGCGCCCGCGGGGTTCGCCTTCTCGGCCTAAGCTACGTGTCGGCGGGGATACCCGGCGCCCGGCTGATCATAAACGATCATGCAGGAGCGCCCGAGCACCCGGCCGGAGGGCTCAGCGCCTCGACCAGGCGGGTGGCGGCGCGGGTGTGCTTGGCGTACGCCTCCGGATAGGCCGACACCTGCACGGCCTGCGCGGCCTCGGTGAGCCGCATGCGCTGCCAGCCGTCGACGGTGAGCAGCTTGTCGTAGAACTTGCGGGTCTGGTACGCCGGGTCGGCGAGCCGCTCCGGTGTGCCCCAGCCCTGGCTGGGGCGCTGCTGGAACAGGCCGATGGAGTCCCGGTCGCCGCCGCGCAGGTTGCGCAGCGAGGATTCCTGCAGCGCGGTGGCGACCGCGATCACCAGGCCCTGCTCCGGCACCCGCCGCTCACTGCCGATCGTGACGATGATGCGGGCGTTGGCGATCTGCTCGTCGCTCCAGCCGTGCAGGGCGGAGGCCGAGCCCGACGACGCGGGGCTGGGCGTGCAGGCCGCGTCGGCGCGAAGGAGAGGGCTGAGAACGAAGCCGGCCAGGATCGCGGCGGCAATCACGAAGAGCGCGCGCACGACGTCAGATCGGGTTGCCGGGGTGGATCTTCGTCAGCCGCATGCGTCTCCACTCCCGGAACTCACCATGATCGTCGATACGGTGAGCGAGGATATCAACGGGACCGATCGAGCAATCCGGTGAGCCGGTCAGCGGCGTCCGGCGGCCAGGGCGACGAGGAACTGGCCGCCGCCGGGCTCGACGCTCGCGGTGACCGGCAGGCCGGGCACCAGCCGGGAGAAACGGTCCACGAGCCAGTCCGCCGCCTCCTGGGCGTCCTTCCGGCTCGGGCAGCGGGCGACGAGCTCGCGGCCACCCTTGCGTTCGAGGCGCTCGGCGACGGTGATGAGGGGCGCGGGCTCCACCACGTGCAGGCGGTCCGGCCAGGCGATGACGACCTTGACCGCGCCCTTGCGGGTGTTGCAGGCCCGGTGCGCGAGCCTCTCGGCGACCTTGGCCTTCCGGTCGGCGGTGCGGCTGTCGACGCTGGGGCCCCGCGGGTCGTTCACCGACATGTCCGCATCGACCGGCTCGTCGCACACCCAGCATCGCCAGCCGTCACGTTCGGCCACGTCATCGAGGAGACTCACCGGAACAAAATAGCCTGCCGCCGTCCCGGGCCGCGGGCCTCACCGGATATGCGGAAAGTGCAGAAAATATAGACAGCCGTGAAACGCTCCCGCCGGCATTGATCCACTTCAGTGAACGGGGAGCGGCATGGCAGGTCAGCGACGGCACCGATATTTCAGCAGATCCCTGCGCGCGACGGCCCTGGCCGTCGCGCTCGTTCTTCCGGTCAGCCTGATCAGCCAGCCCGCCGCGCAGGCGGTGGAGGAGCAACTGCCGGCCTGCGCCGACCCGTCCGTGCCGGAGGACGTCAACCACGCCTCCATCCGGCTCGAAGGGCCGGCGGCCGGGTCGACCGTCGCGGTCGACGCCAACGGCAAGATCGCCCTGACCGGCTTCCTGCACAAGGGCGCCACGATGGTGGACGTCTCGATCGAGAAGGCCACCTCGTCCAGCTTCACCTTCGGGCCGCCGCCGCCCGGCGAGACGAACTGGTCCGCGTCGTGGACCACCAGCATGCGCCCGCAGAACCTGGGTCCGGTCACGGCCTGCTCCCGCGCGGAACGCGAGCCCGGCCGGTACGCCAGGATCCTGCGCGACATCACCGTGGTGGACCTGATCCCGCCGAGCAACGTCTCCGGCCTGGCCGTCGGCTCCGTCACCGCGACCGGCGCCCGGGTGAGCTGGAACGCGGCGACCGACAACTACGGCCTCGCCGGGTACGAGGTGCGGGTCGACGGCGGCACCCCGCACCGGACCACCGTCGGCACCCGCTCGTACACGATCACCGGGCTGGAGCCGTCGAGCAGCCACACCGTCTCGGTGGTCGCGGTCGACCTGGCCGGCAACCGGTCGACGGCCCCGGCCACGGCCTCGTTCACGACGACCGCGCTGCCGCCCCCGCCGGACGTCGACCCCGGCCTGACCCTGGACCCGGAGCAGGGCAGCGCCACGGCCAGCTGGAAGCCGCAGCCGGCCACCGAGGCGAGCTACCGCGCCTACCTGGACGGCCAGGTCTACGACGAGTTCCCGCTGGACCAGTTCTGTGAGGACGGCAGCGGCAACGTCGACGGCCCGTGCACGGCGGACAGCGTCGTCAAGCTCCCGATCGTCCCGCTCGAGGAGTACACGCGGTACGCGTTCAAGGTGGAGGCGCTGCGGGCCGACGGCACGGTCGCCCGCGAGCTCGCCGGCGAGTTCACCACGATGGTCCACTTCCAGGAGGTCTCGGAGTCGACCACGGAGACCTCGGTCAGCGAGGCCTCGCAGTGCGCCGGCGCCGGCGGTGACCTCTACGTCGCGGCGAGCGCGCGTGCCGACGTGCCGGTCCCGGCCGGCAGCACGGAGATCTTCACCGGCTGTTACCGGGCCGCGGACACCAGCTGCATCGAGGCGTTCCTGCCGCCGTCCGGCGAGAAGCTGATGGACTGCGCGGACGACATCACCGACACGCTCTTCGCGGTGGCGCCGTCCGGCCGCGGACCGGTCATCTCCTCGATCGCCGAGGAGCAGACCGCCCGGTTCCTGGCGAAGCCGCCGTTGCTGCCACTCACCCTCTGCGCGAACGGCGCCTGCACCGCGCTGCTGGCCCCGGCCGTCGAGACCGCCAAGGTCGCCGTGGCCGCCCCGGCGGCGGCCGCCGGCACCTCGTGGCTCGTGGTCATCGGCGCCGGCATCGGCATCGGCGTCGCGCTCGGCACCCTGCTGGCGATCCTGTTCCCCGGCGAGATCGGCATCAACGGCATCCTCGAATACCCGATCGACCACGACGTCGACTTCGACACGTTCGACAACTGGGGTGCCGACGACGGCGAGTGGTACAACAGCCTGAAGGTCTACGCCGAGGTCATCAAGACCACCAAGCTGGTGGCCGGCCAGCACAACCTGCCCTTCGCGTGGGACTCCGCCGAGGACGGCCGGCTCAAGCGGGTCATCGACGCGGCCTGCACCGCTCAGCGCGGCACGCAGGGCACGGCCGGCTGCGACGACGACATCGTCGTCTACGTCCCCGGCGCCAAGAACTACCTGGGTGTGGACATGAAGGAGACCGGTACGCACATCGTCGAGGCGATGGGCAACGGCAGCTACCCGCAGCCGCCGACCCGGGCACAGTGGTTCTACCCGGCCCGCAGCAAGGACGGCGCGAAGGCGCGGGCGAAGGGCTACAGCCACCGGTGGTTCCGGACCCTGCAGTTCCGGCCGAACGCGTGCGAACCGTTCCCGCGCGGCAAGACCTGCGACGAGTTCCCGTTCTGGACGACCGACCAGGCCGTCGACCTGAGCGGGCAGACCGCTGACGTCAAGCTGGTGCCGACCACGGAGTCCGGGCCGCAGGGCAACGACGTGGGCGGCTTCTACGTCAAGTGCGACGTGGACGACGAGGACAAGTTCGTGGTGCTGCCGGTGAAGCCGTGGGTCGACGCCGGCGGTCCGAGCTTCGGGTTCAAACTCAGTGGAGGTGGCGTCAGCCTCTGCATGCCCCCGTCGCCGCCGGCCCCCGGAGGTCCCTGATGCTCGACGACCTGGACGTGCTGCGCGACGCCGTACGCAGATATCGCGACGCCGCGGCGGCGGCCGGCTTCGACTGGCCGGACCAGCCGGAGGCGCCGGCCGGGCCGGCGCCGGAACAGGTGCACCGGATCTTCGCCGTGGATCACGTCGCGGAACAGCTGACGTGGTTGACCGCGCAACCGTGGCACGACCTGGAGGCGCTGCCGGACGGGGGCTCGATGGAGCCGTGGCCGCCGGGCGCGGACGCGCTGGACTACCTGAGCATGTCGGTCGGCACACCGTTCCCGTGGCGCGAGCAGTTGCCGCTGTTCCGCTTCGACCGCCTGCTCTACACCTTCGTGCTCGCCGGCGAGCACGAAGGTGAGATATGGGGCTAACAGATGACCCCCGCACCCACCCAACCGGGGGGGGGGGCCCCCACCCG
>NZ_JBEZZB010000217.1:0-14286 GCF_040638955.1 Actinoplanes sp. NPDC024001 | reverse complement strand
GGCCGGCCGGCGGCGCCGCGGGAGCGCTGCTCGGCGACGAGCCCTTCCAGCTCGGCCACCTGCTCCGCGCCGAGGCCGAGCCCGGCGGCGAGCGCGGCCAGGGTACGCGCCTGCGGCGCCCGGCTGTGCCCGCGCTCCATGTCGCTGATCGCGCGGTCGCTGACCCCGGAGGCCTCGGCGAGTTGCTCCAAGGTCAGCCCCGCGGCCTGCCGCAACTCGCGCACGCGGGAACCGAACCCCGTTGTCACCGCGTCATGAAAGCACATCGACGCGGGCCATCATTCGGGATGGAGGCGGCAAACGGTATGGCCTTAACCATCGATAAGGATCACTGGTTTTCCTAGTGTCGGGTGCAGGTTTCCCCCGTTCCCCCAAGGAGAAGCATCGATGATCCTGCGAAGAGTCCTGGCCGCGCTCTGCACTGTCGCGGCCCTCGCCGGCGCCCAGGTGATCAGCGCCACGCCCGCCTCGGCCGCGCCCCGCATCCTCTACTACGACGCCTCCCAAGCGCAGGAGTTCGTCTCCGTCGTCCACCAGGGCGCGCAGATCTGGAACAGCCGGGTCACCAATGTCCGGCTCGAACCGGTGCCCGCCGGGCGGACCCCGAACATCCGGGTCTACGCCGACAACAACTGGCCCCGGGCGCAGACCACCTCGCTCGGCAACGGCCGCTGGTGGATGGGCCGCCAGGCCGTCAACCAGGGTTACCACCAGCCGCGGATCGCCGCGCACGAGTTCGGCCACCTGCTCGGGCTGCCGGACCGGCGCACCGGCCTCTGCGCCGACCTGATGTCCGGCAGCAGCGCGCCGGTGAGCTGCACCAACGCCTACCCCAACAGCCGTGAGGCGGCGACCGTGAACGCGAACTTCCGCACCGCGCTCACGGTCGCGCCGCAGGCTTACGTCTGGACGCCCTGACCGGTCGGCGCGTGCAGCGTGATGGTGGTCCAGACGCCGACGTGCACCTGGTCACCGTCCTTCAGCGCACGGGACTGGCCGGCGCCGAGCGGCCGGTCCTCGTCGTTGACGTAGGTCCCGTTGGTCGAACCCAGGTCGGAGACCAGCCACACACCGTCGATGTTGAGGGTGAGCAGCGCGTGGCTGTGCGACACGCCCGGGTCGGCCGGCGGGGCCGACAGGTCGAGTTCCGGATCGGTGCCCTTCGAGGCGCTGCGCCGGCCGATCCGGACCTGCGGCGCGGGCAGCGTGACCGTGCGCTGCGGCGCGTCGGCCGGGAACACGACGCCGTCGGTCTCGTTCAGGTCGAAGTAGGCGCGGTCGGCGAAGACGGTCGCGGTCCAGTCGCCGGCCGGCGGTGCGGCGCTCAGCTGCGGGACGCGGCCGGTGTTGTGGTCGAAGCCGCAGTCCTCACAGAAGCGGGCGGTGCGCGGCGTGCCGCAATGCGGGCAGGCCGGGCCCTTCTCGTCGGCCGGGGCGGCCACGGTGGTGGCGTCGATGCGGGCGCCGCAGGTGTCGCAGAAGTCGCTCTCCGCCGAGGTGTGGCCCTTCGGGCAGACGTACGCGCTCACTGCGCCCGCCCCACCCGCACCGTCTTGGTCGACCGGGTGTCGAGCGCCATCTCGTCCTCCGCGCTCACCCGGCGCCGCATCCGGACGGTGCCGGTCGCCGCGTCCTCGATCTCGACCACCTTGGCGAGCAGCTCCTCGGTGGCCGTGTTGCCGCTGGCGTGGGCCAGCTGGGCGGCCCGGCCGAACTTCAGCGTCGCCGTCCGGTCGTCGCCGGCCTCCCGGGCGGCCAGGCCGGCCTGGATCGCGTCGGCCAGCTCGGCCTGCCCGGTGTAGTGGGCGACCTGCCGGTTGATCCGGGTGGAGAGCGCCGAGTCGTCGGTCCACACCGCCCGCACCAGCGACTGCGCGTGCACGGTGACGCCCTCCACCACCGACACCCGGGCGGCGAGCATCTCGTCGCCGGACGCGCCCGGCGTGACGTCCACGCAGATGTGGTAGTCGCGGCTCTCCTGGCCCCAGGCGCCCAGCGGGTAGCGGCCGGCCCTCGCCCCGTCCGCGACCCGCTTGCCGGTCAGGTCCACCACCTGGGGCTCGACCTGTTTGACGAACCGGACCGTGCTGTTCACCGGGGTCCAGACCTTCAGCTGCACGTCGGCGCTGGTCTTGCCCATCGCCGTGGTCATCATCTGCTGGAACGCCGCGGTGAGGTCCATCGGCGTGGCCACGATGTCCACGGTGCCGAGCATCGCCGAGGCGATCTTGCGGAGTTCGGCGACCTTCCAGTTGGTGCCGACGCCCCGGCAGTCGCAGGTGAATTTGCCGCTGATCGTCTCCAGGACGCTCTCCAGGTAGCCGTACCGCTCGCCGTTGTCGCCGTCGGTGAGCAGGATGGCGTGCGCGATGTCGCCCGGCCGCAGGGCGAACAGCTGCGCCGCGAGCAGCAGCCAGGCGCCCATCGCGGTGCCGCCGCCGGCCTGCAGCCGGTCGATCGCCCGGGACGCGGCGATCCGGGTCTCGGGCGAGGCGACGGCCAGCCGGCCCGGGTCCGGGTAGAGCTGCTGCGCGGTGCTGACCCCGGCGATGATCGCGAAGTGGACGCCGTCGTCGATGCACTCCACCGCCGCCTTGGCGGCCTGCCGGGCGGCGCCGATCCGCCCCTCGGCCTGCATCGACCCGGAGGCGTCCACGATGATGATCTCGGTGGCGCCGGCGGTCCGGCGGCCACCCTCGGACCCGGTCGAGGTGACGGTCACGATCGCGTTGACCTCGCTCGCACCCAGGGCGAGGTACTCGTTCTGGAAGGCCTCGGCGGTGTAGGACACTCGGACTCCTTACGCGTCGGGGGTGGGTCGAACCGGCACCAGCGCGACCGTGATGTTGTCGGCGCCTCCGGCGTCGTTCGCGTACGCGACCAGCGCGCGGGCAGCCGCCAGCAGGGGCGACGGGCCGCTCGCGGCGGTCAGGGCGGCCCGGACCACGTCGGCGAAGACCGCCGGGTCGGTCAGGTAGTTCCACAGGCCGTCACTGCAGAGCACCAGGTGGCCCGGCTCGGTGACGGTGAACGCGCCGACCCGGGGCCGCACCGGGCCGGCGTCCGCGCCGAGCCAGGCGGTGATCGCGTGCGCCTTCGGGTCGTTCATCGCGACCTGCGGGTCGACGCCGAGCGCGATCACGTGCCGGGCCCACGAGTCGTCCTCGGTGAGCTGCTCGGCCGGGCCCTGTTCGCGCAGCCAGTAGGCGCGGCTGTCGCCGATCCAGCCGAAGCCGACGTGCGGCCCGCGGACCGCGGCGGCCACGATAGTGCAGGCCGGATTGGACGCGCTCCGGCGCGGGTCGCCGCTGTGCGCGAGCGCGGCCACGGCCTCGGCGGCGCCGGCGATCGCGGCCGCCACCACACCCGCGACGGCGACGGCCGGGGCGGGCTTCTCGTCGTCGTCGCCGGTCGCCGCGTCGTCCTCCGGGTGCTGCGCGGCGGCCAGGAACTCGCCGGCGGTCTTGGCCGCGACCTCCGAGGCGGCGTCCGGGTCGTAGGAGGCGGACACCCCGTCGGCGACCACCACGTCGGCGGCGGCCTCGCCGACCGCCAGCCACATCGCGTCCTCGTTACGGTGGTGCCGGCGCCCGCGGTTGCTGACCGCGGCCGCGACCGTGCCGCCGTCGGCCTCCAGGTGATCGCGGGCACGCCCGGCGAGCAGGCCGCACTCCTCGCAGTAGCCGTCCTCGCCGACGGCCTTGCCGGCCTTGCAATGCGGACAGTCCATCCGCTCCTCCGAGGGCTGCTCGGCAACCTCGGCCGTCAGCGCCCGCCCGCACACTTCGCAGAACGTCGCCCCGGCCGCCCGCTCGTCGGCGCATGCGGTGCACTCGGTCAGGATCATCGGCGCGGTTACCGCCTCTCTCACGTCCGCGTCCGCGGCCGTGCCGCGTTCGCCAGGTCGACCAGGCGGATCTTCTCCGGCCCGTGTACCGCCCGGGCCATCTCCCGGTACGCGGCCTCCAGCGCGAACCGTACGTCCCGCTCGCCGGCGTCCCCGGTCCGGGTGCCGCCGAGCACCGCCGCCGGAATCCTCGTCCCCCGGCCGAGTGTGCGCAATGCCTGTTCGAGCAGTTCCGCACGAAGTGCCGCGAGTTGCGCCGCCTCCACCTCGAGCCGCTCGATCAGTTCGGCGGCGCTGGTCAGCGATCCGACGTCGACCGCCGCCGACTCGTGCGGGCGTACCAGCGCCCGCACCGCGCCGACCTGCGACATCCGGAACGCCGAGGAGGTGCCGGGCACCCGGTTGTACGCCTCCACCGCCCCGGCCCGGTCGCCGTCGGCCAGCCGGCAGCGCGCCAGCCCGGCCGCGGCGGTGGTGTACGCCGGGTCGGTGCGGCTGACCACGTCGTAGTAGCCGGCCGCGGTCTTGCGGTCGCCGGCCAGCTCCGCGGTGAACCCGAGGGCCAGCTGCGGGGCGAGTTCGCCGGGCAGCGCCGCGTAGACCGCGTCGAACCGGTCGCGGGCGTGCGTGGTGTTGCCGGTGGCGAGGGCGAGCAGGCCGTCGTACCAGGCGATGCGCCAGTCGGCGCCGGCCGACTCGGCGAGCAGCGCCCGGGACGCGGCGGCGTCGTCGTAGCGGCCGGTGCGGGCGCCCAGGTCGATCTGCGCGCGCAGCTCCCGCAGGCGCACCTCCAGCGTGTACTGCGGGGCCTTGCCGAGCAGCGCCAGCACCTCGGCCGGGTCGGTGACGGTGACCGAGGCGAGGAACGCTGCCGCCGGGTCGGACAGGTCGATCAGCGGGGTGGGCAGGTCCTGCCAGCGCAGCACGTCGTCGCGCAGGTCGGTGCGCAACTCGCCGGTGAACAGCCGGGACGGCGCCGGCCGCGGCTCCCCGCCGGCGGCGAGCACCTGGCGCAGCACGCCCAGCATCTGCTCGGTCATCTCGGCGGCGTCGACGAACCGGTCCGCCGGGTCGGTCCGGGTGGCCCGCTGCAGCAGCCGGTAGAACGACTCGTGCCGCTGGTAGACCTCGAACTCGTCGCGGGCCGGCAGGCTGTCGGCGAAGGTGCTCTGGTAGCCGCGGAAGTCGGTGGTGAGCACCGCCAGGGTCCGGCCGATGGTGTAGAGGTCGGAGGCGATCGACGGGCCGTCGGTGGCCATCTCCGGCGCCTGGTAGCCGGCCGTGCCGTAGATGGCGGCCTCCATGTCGTCGACGTGCACCACGCCGCCGAGGTCGATCAGCCGCATCTGGTCGCCGGACTGGATCACGTTGTCCGGCTTGAAGTCGCAGAAGATCAAGCCGCGGTCGTGCAGGTAGCCGAAGGCCGGCATGATCTCGAGTACGTAGGCGAGGGCCTGGTCGACCGGGAGCGGGGCCGCCTCGTTCTCGGCGCGGCGCTGCTTGAGGGACTTGCCGCCGACGTACTCCATGACGATGTAGCCGGCGCCGTCGTGCTCGACGAAGTTGTAGATCTTGACGATGTTCGGGTGTTCCACCTCGGCCAGGAACCGGCGCTCGGCGACGGCGGCCGCGAGCGCGTCCTCGTCGCGGGAGTTGAGCAGGCCCTTGAGCACCACCCAGCGGTCCGAGACGTTCTTGTCCACGGCCAGGTAGATCCAGCCGAGGCCGCCGTGCGCGAGCGGGCCGACCACCTCGTACTGGCCGGCGACCAGGTCGCCCTTGGCCAGCTTGGGGGTGAAGTTGAACGGCTCGCCGCAGGCGGCGCAGAACCCGGAGGTGCGCCCGGGCCGGTCGCCGCGGGCCCGGCCGACCGGCTTGCCGCACTTCGCGCAGTACCGCTTCGTCTCGGGGACCTCGGCGTTCGCCATCACAGCCGTCGCCGGGTCGGCCTGGGTGATCGGTGCGATCTCCACCAGGCCGCCGCCGAAGCGGCGCCGTGACGTGCTGCGCGACCCGGTTGTCCGGCCGCTGCCGCCGGTGCGGGTGGAGAGCGCGGCGCTGCGCGAGGCCGCGGAGCGGGACACCGCCGACACGCTCGGGCGGGGTTTCGGCACGGTGCCGGTCCCCGGGGCGAGCCCGCAGGTGTCGCAGTAGCCGTCCTCGACGGTCCCCGGGCAGCGGGCACACCGCAGCGAACCCGAGGCGACCGGGCCGGCCGGGACGACCGAGCCGACCGGGACGACCGAGCCGCCCGGGGCGACCGGGGCGACCGCGGCGGGCGCCAGTCCGCAGGTGTCGCAGTAGCCGTCCTCGATCGTGCCGGGACAGTCACGCTGGCATCTCATCGGGCCTCCCTCGCGGCGATCGTGGCGGACAGGGCGTTCTGGTAGGCGTTGACGGCCGCCCGGGCCGCGTCCACGTCGCACGGCGCCTCGTACAGCGCGGCGCGGGCGGTCTCGGCCAGCGGGGTGAGCGCGGGATCCTCGGCGAGGCCGCGGCGCAGCGCCTTCGCCCGGTACGCCTCCAGACGGCCGCGCAGCTCGTTGCGCTCGGCCAGCAGCCCGGTGTTGCGGGCGGCCGACTCGCGCAGGGCGGCCAGCCGCTCCCGCGCCTGCCGGCTCCACGCCGCCAGCCGCGGGCTGACCAGGGCCCACTGTCCGGCGGCGGCCAGCGCCTCCACCGCCACCAGGTCGGCGCGCGTGTCCGTACCGCGTACGGACGCGATGCGATGCTCGGGGAACCGCCCGGCCGCCGCCTGCCGTGCGGCCTCAGCGGCCTGCCGGGCCGTGTCGATCTCGGCGGCGAGGGTACGGGCGTCCCGCAACCGCTGCTCGATCCAGGCGCGCAGCTCGGTGGCCGAGGTCCGCTCGGCGTCGGCCCGGTCGACAAGCTCGCGCACCCGGTTCAGCACGGCCGGGTCGGCGCCGAGCGGATCGCTGGTCAGGGAGCCGGTGAAGGAGCCGAGCAGCCGGTCCGCCTCGTCGAGGAGAGCACCGCCGGCCCCGGCGTGACGGGCCTGGGTGAGCGCGGCCGCGGCGTCCGCGGCGGCCGGCAGCAGGCGGCGCCACCCGTCGCCGGCGCGGGTGACCACGTCGACCGCGGTCGAGAAGGCCGCCTCCATCGCGGCCAGCAGCTCGGCCGGCGAGCACGTGGTGCTGATCTGGCCGGCGCCGAGCAGGCCGCGCTGGGCGAGCGGCACGGTGCTGGTCGACAGGGTGATCGACGAGCCGAGCACCAGCTGGGCGAACGCCGCGCGGTCGGTGTCGCTGAGCCGGCGCTGGTTGCGCAGCGCCTGGGCCCGCGCGATCACCTCGCCGAGCTGGCGGTGCCCCTGCCAGAGCCGGCCGAGAGCGTCGCTGGCGCTCGCCCACTCGGTCGCGGTCCGGCCGGTGAGGGTGGCCGCGCTCAGCTCCTTGCGGTCCGGGTTCTCGTCGAGCTCGACCAGGTTCGCCGCCATCGCGGCGACGGCGCTCTGCAGGCGCGCGAGTTCCGCGTCCGCGGACGTCAGGGGAGCGGTCATCGGTATTCGGCCGCCGGTGGCTGTGTGGTGGTGCCGAGCCATTTCTGGTGGATCCGCGCCCAGGTGCCGTCCTGGCGCATCCGCTCCAGCACCTGGTTGACGAACCTGGTGAACTCGGGGTGCTCCTTGGAGATCGCGATGGCGTACGGCTCCTTGGTGAGGCGTGCTCCGACGATCTTCGCGAACGGATCCTGGGCCTTCAGCCCGGCGAGGATGGTGTCGTCGGTGGAGATGGCGGCGACCTCGTTCTGCTGGAAGGCGACCAGGCACTCCCCGAAGCCGGGCTTGGACACCGGGATCGGCTTGCTGGGCACCTTCGCGATGTTCTCCAGCGAGGTGGAGCCGACCGCCGCGCAGACCTTCTGGCCGCCCAGCTCGTCGAGGCTGTCGATGCCGGAGCCCTCGGCCACCAGGACCCGCTGGCCGGCGACGTAGTAGACGGTGGAGAAGTCGACCTCCTGCCACCGCTCGCAGTTCGCGGTCATCGTGTTGATCACCAGGTCGACCTTGCCGTTGCGGACCCAGGCCGTGCGCTCCGCGTGCGGGACCACCTTGATCTGCAACTTCTTCGGATCGCCGAAGAGCGCCGCGGCGATCTGCCGGCCCATGTCCACGTCGAAGCCCTCGACCTGGCCGGTTCTCGGGTTGCGGGAGCTGAACAGCAGGGTGTCCTGGCTGGTGCCGAGCACGAGCCGGCCGTTGCGCACGATCTCGGCCATCCGGCTGTCGGCGGGCATCCGGCCCGGCGCGGGCAGCGCGCCGGACGGGCGCAGGCTGCGTTCCGGTTCGCAGGTGGTGTCCCGGGCGAACTCGGGTGCCAGCGAGACCGGCGCCGACTCGGGAGGCGGCACCGGCCGTGGCGAGTCGGACGCGGTGCAGCCGGCGGCGGCGAGCAGGCCGGCCACGGCGAGCAGGGCGAGGACAGGACGGGTACGCCTCATCGGTACTCCTCCAGCCGGGCCCGGAGTCCGAGCGCCGCCAGCACGCCGACCGCCAGCGCCAGCAGCGGGCCGAGGACGATCATCGTGCCGAGCCCGTCGCCGGCGTCCTCGATGTGGGTGTCGAACAGGCCCATGTGATGCTCCAGCTCGGCGTCGAGGACGTCGGTGAGCTGCTGGAACACGTCGGTCGTCGCGGGGCTGAGTGCCAGTCTCACCGCCTCGTCGTATTCCCCGCCGTCGTCCTTCTGCCGGATCTTGTCGTGCTGCTCCAGATATGCCTGGTGGAGCTCGCGGGCCTCGGGCAGGTCGAGGCCGTCGAAGGTGAGCCGCTCCCGGACCGTCTGGAAGTCCTCCTCGTGCGGACCGCTGCCGGCCCGCGCGACCAGGGTGAGCGCCTCGTCGGCCCGCTCACGCAGCACCAGGATCCGGGTCTCGGCGAGGGCCGCCACCGGGGTGGAACCGTCCTCGGCCGCATAGCCGAGCAGCTCACGCTGGTCGGAGTAGACCAGCCCGGAGCCGAGCATGAGCACCGCCGCGAGCACGGTGGCGGCGACCAGCGGCACGTTGAAGGTGCGGTTCGTGGTGCGGCTCAGATAGAGCTGCGACCAGACCAGCATGATCGCCAGAATGACGAACAGCACCAGCAGCAGCATCAGCCACCAGGTGCCGCGGGCGTCGTCGTAACCGTTGTCCAGCTCCCGCTTGGCGAGCTGGAACAGGGTTCTCGCCTGTGGCTGCAGGGTCTCCCGGTTCAGTTCGGAGGCGGTCGCCAGATAGGAGGCGCCGACCGGCAGGCCCTGCCGGTTGACGGCCCGGGCGGTGGCGACCAGGGCCGCGTAGCGCGTGGTGCCGGTGGCGAGGGACTGCACCGCCCGCGCGGCCTCGCTGCCCGGCGGCGTGCGCCGCCCAGCGGCGGTGAGCGCGGTGGTGGCCCGGGCGAGATCCGCCTCGTAGCGCTCGGTGAGCCGCACCGGCTCCAGGCCGCCGGCCAGGAAAGCCTGCGCGGCCGTGGTGTCCGCGTCGGCGAGCGCCGAGTAGATCGTCTCGGCCTCGACCAGCAGCGGCTGCGCCCGATCGCGCAGGTCGCTGGTGCCGGCCGTGGCGGACGCCGCGGTGAGCCCGGCGACCAGGCCGGTCAGCACGGCCAGCACGAGCAGGGTGACCTGGATCAGCTGGAGCCGGCCCGGCGAGCTGTGGCGCAGCTGCCCGATCCGCCGCAGCGCACCGGGCCGCGGCGGGTCAGCCGTCGCGGTCCGGTGCGTCAGGGCGGTGGTCAAGATCGCCTCCGTGTGGCCGGCTCCCGTTGCCGTCCACTGTGCGGCACGCGCGCAAGCGATCTAGCTGAGCTCGCGCTTGAGCAGCTTGCCGGTCGCGGTCATGGGCAGCGACTCGACGATGCTCACGATCCGCGGGTACTTGTAGGCGGCCATCTGCTCCTTGCTCCAGGCGACCAGCTCGTCCTCGGTGACCGAGGCGCCCGGCTTGAGGATCACGAACGCCTTGATCTCCTCGCCGTGGCTGGGGTGCGGCACACCGATCACCGCGGCCAGCGAGACCGCCTCGTGGGTGATCAGGACCTCCTCGATCTCCCGCGGGTAGACGTTGAAGCCACCCCGGATGATCATGTCCTTCGCCCGGTCGACGATGTAGTAGAAGCCGTCCTTGTCGCGGCGGGCCAGGTCACCGGTGCGGAACCAGCCGTTGCGGATCACCTCGGCGGTCGCCTCCGGGCGGCCGATGTAGCCCCGGAAGATGTTGTGCCCGCGGATCGCGATCTCGCCGATCTCGTCGGCGCCCTCGATGGTGTTCCACTCCGGGTCGATCAGCTTCACCTCGACACCCCAGATTGGGATGCCGATCGAGCCGGGCCGCGGCTCGCTGTCCGGGTCGCTGAAGGTGGCCACCGGCGAGGTCTCGGACAGGCCGTAGCCCTCCAGGATGGTGACGCCGAAGCGCTCCTTGACCGCCTTGATGATCTCCACCGGGAGGCTGGAGCCGCCGGAGACGGCGACCCGCATGTTCCGCGCGATCCGCTCCACGTCGACGCCCTCACCCAACGCGTTGAGCAGGCCCCACCACATGGTCGGCACACCGGCGAAGAAGGTGACGTTCTCGCTCTGCAGCAGCTGCACCGCGGCCGCCGCGTCGAAACGGGGCAGCAGCACCAGCGTGGCCGCGGTGGCGAAGCCGGCGTTCATGTTGACCGTCGAGCCGAACGAGTGGAACAGCGGCAGCACCAGCAGGTGGGTGTCGGTGCCCGGCTGGGTGCCGAACAGCCGGTTGCAGGTGAGCGCGTTGAGCACCAGGTTCGAGTGGGACAGCTCGGCGCCCTTGGCCTGCCCGGTGGTGCCGCTGGTGTAGAGGATGACCGCGGCGTCGGTCTCGGCGCGCAGCACGGTCTCGAAGGCCGGCGACTGGCCGGCCAGGCCGGAGCCCAGCGTCTCGGCGCCCTCGACCGGCGAGGCGGCCGCGGGGTCGGCGGTGATCAGGAAGAACTGCTCACAGCCGTCGGCCTCGTTGAAGCCCGCGAAGCCCTCGCTGCCCATCGGGAGCTCGGGGGTGCCCTCGAAGCACAGGTAGGCCTTGGCCTGCGAGTCCTTCAGGTGGTAGGCGATCTCGCGGCCCTTGAGCAGCACGTTCAGTGGCACGACGACCGCGCCGGCCTTGAGGATGCCGTAGTAGACGATCGGGAAGTACGGCAGGTTGGGGCAGGAGAGCGCCACCTTGTCGCCGGGCTGGATCCCGCGGGCGACCAGCAGGTTCGCCACCTGGTTCGCCGCGGCGTCCACCTGCGCGTAGGTCAGCCGCCGGGGACCGAAGACGACGGCGTCGCGCTGCGGGTAGTGGCGAGCGCTGTCCTCGAGCAGTACGGAGAGGTTGAGCATCCGGTGGATCCCCTTCACAAAAGGTTGAGCTGTGTGACGGCGGTCTCATCCCAACACGGCGACCGGCGCCGGTGGAACCCTACGTTCCGGCTTTGTTACCGGCCGGTGTGCGGATGACGCGCGGTGGACCGCGCCGGAAATCCCCCCGCGGATTCGTCAAGTGACGGCGCCCGCTGCCGATGGCCTCGACGTGGACATCCCGGTGTTGGACGCGGTGCACGTGGGCCGTCAGCCGATCTTCGACGTGAACGGCGCCGTCGTGGCGTACGAGCTGCTGTTCCGTGGCCGCATGGACGACGTGGCCTCGGGCCGGCAGGACACGTACGCCACCAGCACCGTGATGGTGAACGCGTTCACCGAGTTCGGCATCGCCGAGGTGGCCGGCAACCGCCCCTGCTTCATCAACCTGACCAGGGAGTTCGTCACCGGCCGGCTGCCGCTGCCGTTCGGCCCGGAGCAGGTGGTGCTGGAGATCCTGGAGACCGTCACCGTCGACGACGAGGTGATCGACGGGATCACCGCGCTCGCCGAGGCGGGCTACCGGATCGCCCTCGACGACTTCGTCTGGGGATCCGGGCACGAGCGGCTGCTCGGGCTCGCCTCCTACGTCAAGCTCGACCTGCTCGACGGCGACCTGAGCCGGCTCGACGAGATCGTCGGCGCCTGCCGGCAGTACCCGGGCCTGGAGCTGGTCGCCGAGCGACTGGAGACCGCCGAGCAGGTGGCCCTGGCCGACCACTACGGCATGGAGCTGCGCCAGGGGTACGCGCTGAGCCGTCCCCAGGTGCTCAGCACCCCCAGCCTGTCCCCGTCCCGGCTGCGCCGCCTGGAGCTGGTGGCCGCCCTGATGCACCCGGACGTCCGGCTCGACAAGATCACCACGATCATCGCCAGCGACCCGGCGCTCGCCATGCGGGTGCTGCGGGTGAGCAACTCGGTGGCCGCCGGGGTGAGCAGCCGGATCTCCTCGGTCCGGCAGGCGATCATGATGATCGGGCTGACCCACATCCGGCGCTGGGCCACCCTGATGGTGGTCGACGACGTCGCCGAGGCGCCCGAGGAGCAGCTGCTCACCGCGCTCACCCAGGCCCGGCTCTGCGAGAACCTGGCGGTCCGCTTCGGCGCCGACCCGGGCGCCGCCTTCGTGGCCGGGCTGGTCACCGGGATGGCCGGGCTGATGGGGATGAGCCCGGTGGCGATGGTCGAGCAGCTGCCGCTGGCGCTGGACGTCTCGGACGCGCTCACCTACGGCACCGGGCGGCTCGGGCGGCTGCTGGAGGCGGTCCGTGCCTACGAGCGGGGGGAGTGGGGCTCGGGCGACCTGGCCGGGCCGGCCCTGGACGCGATGCGCTGGTCGACGCGGACGCTCAGCGCGGCCAACCAGTTCGTCCCGGCCGGCACGGGCCCGCGCTGATCAGCGCGGGAGGTCGGAGTCCTCCTCGTCCGGGTCGTACTCCTCGATCTCCCAGTCGGTCTCGACCACCGGGTGCCGGCCGCTCCACCACAGCAGCCCCGCGGTGAGGATCAGGTTGAACACGGCCGGACCGATGACGACCAGGTCGCCCAGCGCGCTGTCGAACAGCTCGTAGCGGTTGTCGATCAGGCAGACGAAGACCGACCAGGGCAGCCCGAACGCCAGCAGGTAGAGCCCGATCAGCCCGGCGCCGATGCCGGCGTCGGCCCCGGAGGCCACCGCGTCCTGCGCCGGCCCGAGCCAGATGACGACCACCGGCAACACCAGGGCCGCCTGCACCGCGACCAGCGCCCAGAGCCATTTCCGGCGCGTGTCACTCCCCATTCTCCGACCCCTTTGGCTGAGCGTTCGCTGAGAGCGATCGCGTCAGCCTAGAGGATCCGCGGAAAATATCGAGGGGTCAGTGTCTGCGCAGCACCGGCACCGCCGCCGCGATCACCGCGACCGCCGCGCAGGCCGCGGTCACCGCGATGCCGGCACCCCACGGGATGACCAGCGCGATCGACTGGTCCAACTCGGACTCGACCGCGGCCCGGACCCCGAGCAGTGAGACTCCGGCCACCGCCGCCCCCAGCAGCGCCCCGGTGACCGTGGCCAGCAGGGACTCCGCCGACACGACCCGCAGCACCTGCCCGGTGCCGGCCCCGGCCAGCCGCAGCGCGCCGAACTCGCCGCGGCGGGCGGCGGTCGCCATCAGCAGCGTGTTCGCCACCGCGATGCCGGTGTACCCCGCGGTCAGCCCGATCAGCGCCCACAGGAACAGGTCCACCAGCTGCCCCTCCTCGTCGATCTCCCGCTGGACGAGCTCGCGGACCGTCATCGCCGTGGCGCCGGGCGCGGCGACCGGCTCGCCGTCGAGCAGGACCATCGCGGTCAGCGCCTGCGGGTCGTGCTCGCGGACCAGCTCGGCGGGGAAGACGATCGGGGCCGGCGCCGCCTTCTCCACCGCCCGCACCGGGATCTCGGCGGTCGCGCCGTCGGCCCACCGGACGGCGAGCGTGCCGCCCTTGCGCACGCCGAGCTCCGCGGCGGCGTCAGCGCTGAGCTCCGCCCCGGGCGCGGCCCCGGCGACACCGGCGGCGGAGTAGCCGGCGAGACCGCCGCGGTGGCTGACCAGCACCCGGGTCTCCAGCCGCGACTGGCCCGGCTGACCGCTGACCGCGGCCGCGCTCAGGCCCGGCGTACCGTCCGGGACCAGCACGTTCGCGGCCGGATAGTCGGCCGCCTCGTCGATGCCGGCGGCCTGCTCGATGGTCGCGATCGTGCCGGTGAGCAGCACCGTCAGGCCGACCGTGGCGAGCACCGGAGCGGCCGTCGCGGCCACCCGGCGCACCCCGGTCAGGGTGCCCTCGCGGACCAGCATCCCGACCGCGGTGTGCCGCACCGGCCAGGCCACCGCGCGCACCAGCGGCACGATCAGCACCGGCGAGAGCAGGGTGGCCGCGCAGAGCAGCAGCATCGCGGCGCCCAGCCCGGCGGAGGTCTGCGCCTCGAGCGGCAGCGACGGCATCGCCACCAGCAGCGCGGTGCCCACCATAGTGGGCAACTGCCCACTTGTGGAGGGGGAGCCGTCCGTGCCGACCGGTGTGGCCCTGCGTGACGTGCGCGACCAGCTCTTC
>NZ_JBEZZB010000216.1:0-14602 GCF_040638955.1 Actinoplanes sp. NPDC024001 | reverse complement strand
GGCGCCGCGCTGGCCCGGGCCGCCCGGCAGCCGGCCTCGTGGCAGCGCGGGCCGGACGAGGGCCGCGCCGACCTGCGCGACTGGTTCGCCCGGGAGGCCGGCGGTGGCCTGCGCGCCGACGACCTGGTGATCTGCCCGGGCGGCCAGCCTGCGCTGGCCTCCGCGCTGCGCGCGCTCGCCTCGCCCGGCGACACCCTGCTGGTCGAGTCACCCACCTACCTGGGCGCGCTCGCCGCCGGCCACGCGGCCGGGCTGCGGGTGGTGCCGGTCCCGGCCGACGCCGACGGGGTACGCCCCGACCAGCTCGCCGCGGCTTTCGCCCGCACCGGGGCCCGGCTCTTCTACTGCCAGCCGCTCTACGCCAACCCCACCGGCGCCACCCTGGCGGCACACCGCCGGGCCGAGGTCGCCGCGATCGTACGTGCGGCGGGCGCCTTCCTCGTCGAGGACGACTATGCCCGGGACCTGGCCATCGACGGGGAGGCGCCACCCCCGCTCGCGGCTGCCGACCCGGACGGGCACGTCGTCTATCTGCGGTCAATGACCAAGTCGACGGCGCCGGGGCTGCGGGTCGCCGCGATCGGCGCTCGAGGCCCGGCCGGCGCCCGGCTGCGGTCGGCGCGGCTGCTCGACGACTTCTTCGTGGCCGGCCCGATCCAGCAGGCCACGCTCGAGTTCGTCACGTCGCCGGCGTGGGGGCGCCACCGCCGGGTGCTGCGCGCCGCGCTCCGCTCCCGCCGCGACGCCCTGCTCGCCGCGCTCGCCCGCCACCTGCCCGACCTGGTCCCGCCCACCGTCCCGCGCGGCGGCCTGCACCTGTGGGTGCGCCTGCCCGACGGCACCGACGAGATCGCCGTGACCACCGCCGCGGCCGCCGCCGGTGTGATCGTCTTCCCGGGCCGCCCCTGGTACGCGGCCGAGCCGCCCGCCCCGCACCTGCGCCTCACCTACGCCGCCGCCCCGCCCGACCGGATGGACGAGGCGGTCCGCCGCCTCGCCGGTGCCCTAGCCGCGTAACCGGGCGAGCCCGTCGAGCAGCAGGTCGAGGGTGAACTCGAACTCGACCTGGCTGTCGCACCAGCCCAGCATCGGGTCGCCGGCGTCGTGCACCTCGGCGGCGACCATCGCGGTGAGGTGCGGCACCGCGGCCGCCATCGCGGCGAGGTCCTCCTCCGCGGTGTCCGTCTCGGTGGTGCCGCCGGCGTTCGCCGGGCTGAAGATCTCCTGGGCGAAGCCGAGCGCCATGCTGCCGAACGCGTGCAGCGCCCGGTGCGCCAGACGGTAGGAGAACCCGCCGCCGACCAGGGTCGCCACGATCCCGTCGTAGTAGGCGTAGACGATCGGCGGAACAGCGCGCCGCGAGCCGAGCAGCACCGGCGCCCACGGGTGGCGCAGCATCACCTCGCGCGCGGTCAGGAACCGCTCGCGGATCGCGGCCCGCCAGTCCTCGGCCGGTTCCCGCGCGGCGACCGCGGCGCAGATCTCGCCGAGCACGGTCTCCACCACCCCGTCGAGCAGCGCCTCCTTGGCCGGCAGGTGGTAGTAGAGCGACATCGCCTCGACGTCCAGGTCGGCGGCGAGACGGCGCATGGTGAGCGCCTTCACCCCCTCGGCGTCGGCGATCGCCACCGCCGCGGCCAGCACCCGCTCACGGGTGAGCGGTGTCCGGGATGCCTTTGTTGCCACCGGTCTCCCCAAGCTTGACTCCGGGCGCTACCTTACAACGTACGGCTACCTTACGTCGTAAGGTTGCGTTTCTTCCGAGGAGTTCCGATGCACGCGCTGATCCGCACCGCCCGGACCACCGGGCTGCTCTACCTCGGCCTCGCCATCGCCGGTGGCCTGGGCTTCCTGACCATCCGCCCGCAGCTGTTCGCCGCCGGCGACCCCGCCGCGACCCTCGCCAACCTCGCCACCCACGAGACGCTGGCCCGCGCCGGTGTCGCCTTCGAACTGCTGATCGTCCTCACCCAGGCGCTGGCCGCGGCCTGGTTCTACCGTCTGTTCCGCGACTCCGACCCGGTCAACGCGCTCGGCGTCGCCGCGTTCGGCCTGGTCAACTCGGTGGTGATCCTCGTCAGCGCGGGCCTGCTGGGCGCCGCCACCGAGCTGGCCGCGTCACCGTTCGGCGACGCCGCCTCGACGGTCCAGCTCCTCTACCTGCTCAGCGACAACCTGTGGGGCGTCGGCGCGATCTTCTTCGGCCTCTGGCTGATCCCGATGGGCCGGTGCGTGCTCAACTCCCACCTGCTGCCCCGCCCACTCGGCTGGCTCCTGCTGGCCGGCGGCATCGGCTACGTCGCGGCGGCCTTCACCCGCTACCTGGCCCCCGACGCCACCCTGCTGGCCGACCTGCTAGTCGTCCCCGCCTCGATAGGCGAATTCTGGGTGATCGGCTACCTGCTGATCCGCGGCGTCCGCCGCCCATCGGTCGAGCCCGCCACGCCCGTCGCCCTCCCCACCCGCTAGCCACCCACCGCCGCCGCCCTCCCCACCCACCCGCCGGCCACCTACCGCCGTGGCCTCCCGGCCCGCCGGCCACCCGTCCTCGTCGCCTTCCTCATCCGCCGGCCACCCGCCCCGCCGCCTTCCTCACCCGCCGGCCACCACCGCCGTCGCCCTCCTCGCCCGCCGGCCACCCGCCGCCGTCGCGCCTTCCAGCCGCCGCCCGGCGTCTCCAACCCCAGCCGGGCGGCCACCTGGTTTGAGTCCGGCGGCCCGGCCGGCGTCTTTAACCGTGGCCGAGTGGCCACCCGGTTGAGGCCGGCGGCCCGGTTGAGGCCGGCGGCCCGGTTGAGGCCGGCGGCCCGGCCGGCGTGTCTGACCGCCGCCGAGTGGCGACACGGCCTGCGATCCCGGCCGGCCGGAGTTTCTGAGCGTGCCTGGCCGGCGACGGCGAACGCGTTGCCCGTCACAGGCGCTGGGGCGTGACTGCATGGCGGCCCGGCCCGGTCAGTAGGCTGGCAACCGTGAGTTACCCAGCAGAAAGCCCGGTCCACGCGGTCCGGGTCGAGCGCGCCGGCGACCATTTCCGGATCCACCTGCGGCGCGCCGACGGCCAGATGGACGTGCTCCAGCCGGCGTCGGCGCCCACCGGTCTGCGCACCCCCGGCGACGTGCTGGCCGAACTGCTTGCACTCGGCGTGCCGGAAGACGACGCGGCACACTGCGTGAGCGAGGTCGAGCCGAACTTCGACGCCGCGGCAGCACTCGCCCGCCGCGCGCCGGCCACCCGTCCCACGCACGGCCGCTAGCACGCCAGCTCGCAGCCCGGCCACGTCCGGCAGGCATTCGAGACGCGTCGGCCCCGCTCACCGTCGGCCGACATGATCGCCGCCACATGACTGCCGCACGTGTGGCCGCCGCACGTGTGACTGTGGCACGTGTGGCCGGTGTTCACTTGCTGCGCTGGACATCGCTGCTCGGCCGCCTCCGGCTGGCTGACAGTCAGCTGCGGAGACCTTCCCCAATCCCAGCTGGCCGCCACGCACCGAATCCGGCCGCCATTAAGTGCGTCATCGCCAGCCGGGCAAGCTCGGCTGTCGCCCAGGTACCTGACCGCAGTCTCGAAAGGTCTCTGAGCGCCAGCCGTGCACGCCAAGCTGCCGGCGGGTATCCATCCGGTGAGACCTTCCATCCCCAGCTGGCCCCCAGGCACCCCATCCCCAGCTGGCCCCCAGGCACCGCATCCGACCGTCATCAGGTGTATCGCTGACAGCCGGGCGAGCTCGGCTGTCAGCCGGGTACCTAACCGCAGTGTCGAGAGGTTTGTGAGCGACAGCCGCGCGTGCCCGGCCGTCGGCTACGCACTACAGCTCCTGTTGCGTGCATGGGCGACGGCTGGGTGGGCTCGGCCGTAGGCCATGTGGCCTACCCGGGGGGCTGTTGCCTGTGGGCGACGGTCGGGTGGGGGTGGCCGTAGGCCATGCGGCCTACTCGGGGGCTGTTGCGCGTGTGGGCGACGGCCGGTGGGCTCGGCCGTGGTTCAGGGGGTCCGCCTGGGGGCTGTTGCGTGTGAGCTGCGGCCGGCTAAGGGCGGCCGGAAAGCACCTGGTGTGGGCGGGTGGGGTGGCTGGGGCGGGGTGTGCGTGGGGTGGGCGGGTAGCAGGGCGGGGTCAGGGAGTGGGGAGGCGGGCGTGGGCGGCCGTGCGGGCGCGGTGGTAGGCGGTGGGGTCGTCGTGCAGGAGGGAGGCGGCGTTGGCGGCCTGGAGGAAGGCGACCAGCTCGAAGGCGAGCTGGTCGGGGTCGGTTTCGGCGGGGAGTTCGCCGCGGGCGCGGGCTTCGTGGGTGGTCTCGGTGAGCAGGCGGTTCCAGTCGCGGGCGGCGGTGGTCAGGGCGTCGCGGACGCGGCCGGGGCGGGCGTCGAATTCGGCGTTGGCGGAGGCGAAGAAGCAGCCGCCGGCGAAGACGCGCCGCTCGGAGTAGCTGAGCCAGTTGTCGAGGAGCAGGCGTAGCCGGGACAGGCCGGGCGGGGCGGCCAGGGCGGGTTTGACCACCTCGTCCAGGAAGATCGCCGTGGCGGTGCGGATCGTGGCCAGCTGCAGCTCCTCCTTGGAGCCGAAATAGCCGAACAGGCCGCTCTTGCTCAGGCCCAGATCGGTGGCGAGCCGGCCGATCGACAGCCCCTCCAAGCCGTCCTGGGAGGCGATGTCGGCGGCCCGGCGCAGGATCGTCTGCCGCGCCTGGTCGTTCTGTGGCCGTCCCACCATGCCGCTTTCGCCTTTCTCCGCACGAACGTTTGGTCAAAGACTATCCGGCACATGCGGGACGTGTTAGCTTCCATTTCACGCACGAACGTTCGTACAAGAAATGGGGTTGCCGTGAAGACGTTGAACGAGCGAGCGATGGATCTTGCGGAGGAAGTGATCGAGCAGGTCGCGGCTGCGGATCTGGAGCGGCCGACGCCGTGTGCGGGCTGGCGGCTGGCGGATCTCTTCGGTCATCTGGTGAGCCTGAACCGCGGCTATGCGGCGGCCACGCTGGGCGAGCCGGCGGTCTGGGACGACAAGGATCTGGGTGGCGATCACCGGCGGGCCTACCGGGATTCGGCGGCGGCGGTGCGTGCCGCGTTCCGCGTGCCGGACCTCGCCGAGCGGCGGGTGCGGGTGAGCCGGTTCGGCGAGTTCAGCGGCCGCACCGCGGCGGGGCTGCACCTGCTCGAGGCGCTGGCGCACGGCTGGGACGTCGCGGTGAGCATGGGGCTGCCCTACAAGCCGGACGAGGAACTGGTCGCGACCGCCCACGTGATCGTCAGCCGGTTCCCGGAGGGCTCGGGGCTGCGCGGGCCGGGCGCGCCGTTCGGCGAGGTGGTCGCGGTCGCCGGCGACGCGCCGGCCTTCGACCGGCTGCTCGGCCTGCTCGGCCGCGATCCGGCCTGGAGCCCGGCACGTTGACGCCCGGCGGTACGGTCGCGCCGTGAGATGGCGGGTACGGATCATCGCGCTGGCCGCCGTGGCCGGCTTCCTGGCCGTGGCCCTGGGGATCCGCCTGCTGGTCAGCGCCGGCGGCATCCTCGACGGGACGGGCGCGCTGGCCCAGCACTCCGGGACGGCGCTGTACGCGTCGATGATCTACGCCGGTGTGTTCGTGCTCGGCCCGGCGACCCGGCCGCTGATCGCCGGTGCCGCCGCCGTCGCCTTCTGCTGGCTCGTCGAGTTCTTCCAGCTGACCGGGGTGCCCGCCGAGCTGTCCGCGCACAGCCTGCTCGCCCGGCTGGCGCTCGGCGTGACCTTCGACCCCACCGACCTGGTGTGGTACGTGGCCGGCGTCCTCCCCCTGGCCGTGCTGCACCACGTCCTGGCCGGAAAACGCTTGGCGGCGCCGGCCTCCGCCTGACTATCCTTGCCGCGTGTCCTACGTCTTCTACCTCTGAGTTCGGCTCCGCACCCGGTCCGGAGCCGCTTCACCCTGCCCTGCGCGGGGATTCTCAGAGGAAAGAAGATGTCTGTCAGCATCACCCTGCCCGCACGTGCCCGGGCACAGCTCGTCGCCACCCAGCTCCGTGTCGTCCGTGGTGGGCGCACCGTGCTCGACGGCGTAGATCTCGCGATCTCGGCCGGCGTCCGCTGCGGTGTCATCGGTGAGAACGGCCGTGGCAAGACCACCCTGCTCCAGGCACTCAGCGGCGCCCTCCTGCCGGACGGTGGCGCCGTCCAGCGGGTCGGCACCATCGGTGTCGCCGAGCAGGAGATGCCGTCCGCCGGTGGCGAGACGGTCGGTGACACCGTCGACGCCGAGCTCGCCGACGTGCGGGCCGCCCTGCAGGCGCTCGACGCCAGCAGCCTCGCCCTGGCCGAGGGCCGGCCGGGCGCCGAGGAGGCGTACGCGCGGGCGCTGCACGCCGCGGAACAGCTCGACGCGTGGGACGCCGACCGGCGCGTCGATCTGGCCCTGGAGAGTCTCGGCGCGGTCACCGACCGGGCCCGGCCGTTGCGGACGCTCTCGGTGGGCCAGCGTTACCGGGTCCGGCTCGCCTGCCTGCTCGGCGCCGGCCACGACTTCCTGCTGCTCGACGAGCCGACCAACCACCTGGACGCGTCCGGTCTGGAGTTCCTGACCGCCCGGCTGCGCGCCCACCCGGGCGGCATCGTGCTGGTCAGCCACGACCGGGCGCTGCTCGCCGACGTCGCCACCACGATCCTGGACCTGGATCCGAGCCGTGACGGCCGGCCCACCGTCTACGGCGACGGGTACGCCGGCTACCAGGCCGGGCGGGCGGCCGCGCTGGCCCGGTGGGAGCAGGAGTACGAGCAGCAGCAGGCCGAACACGCCCGGCTCGCCGAGGACCTGTCGGCGGCGCAGAACCGCCTGGTCACCGGCTGGCGGCCGGACAAGGGGACCGGCAAGCACCAGCGGGCGACCCGGGCGCCCGGCCTGGTCCGCTCGGTGCACCGCCGCCGGGAGGATCTGGTCCGGCACGCGATCACCGCGCCGGTGCCGCCGTTGCGGTTCCGGATGCCGGTGCTGCCCGCCCGGCCGGGGACGCTGCTGTCGGCGGAGGACGTCACGGTCGGCGGGCGGCTGCGGCAGCCGGTGTCGCTGCACCTCGGGTCCGGGTCGCGGCTGGTGGTCACCGGTCCGAACGGCGCCGGCAAGTCCACACTGCTGGCCGTCCTCTCGGGACTGCGGGCCCCGTCGTCCGGGCAGGTTCGGCGCGCTTCCGGCGTACACGTCGGATTGCTGGCCCAGGAGTCGGCGGAGGGTGACGCGCGCCGCCCGGCGCGCGTCGAGGAGGCGATCGCGGGTCTGGGGTTGCTGTCGGCGGCCGATCGTGGCCGGCCGGTCCGGGAGCTGTCCACCGGGCAGCAGCGGCGGCTGGACCTGGCCCTGCTGCTGGCCGCGGAGCCGCACGTGGTCCTGTTGGACGAGCCGACGAACCACCTCTCGATCGCGCTGGTGGACGAGCTGACCGAGGCGTTACGGGTCACCCCGGCCGCGGTGGTGGCCGCCACGCACGACCGGCAGATGCGGCGCGACGTGTCCGGTTGGCCCGAGTTATCGCTCTCGGGCTAGTCCGCGATCTGCCAACCCTGTGTCCGGTATCGAACATTGACGGGTGCCGTCATGTGAAAGATCTACATTTCTGACATGTCACTGCAACCGTATGAAAGCCTCGCTGGTGACGTATCAGGTAGGCCAGTGTTGGCACCGCACCTCCAGGAGACCCTCGAGTCACTCGCCGCGGGTGAGACGGCCCGGGAGATGGCAGCGCGGCTGTACATCTCCACCAACACCGTCAAGTCCCGGCTCAGGACGCTCTACCGGCAGCTCGGCGCCCGAGATCAGGCGCATGCTGTCGCGATTGCGTTCCGGCTCGGTGTGCTCCGCACCGTGGACGGCCCCGTGACCCGCCGCGACGGGGCCGTCCAGGCGATGCAGCCGGTGGTCATCGGCAGCCTCAACCCCCAGCGGCTCCGCACGACGATCGCCGATCTGACGGCGCTGCTGCGCGTCGCCGAGTTGGCTCCCTGTCCGCAAACAACAGACGCCAAGGATCTCCTGCAGTACGTGGGCGAACTGGCCCGCGGCAAACTCGCCCAGCCTGACGGTGACCCGTGGGCAGCGCTGGCGCGGATCGCGGAGATCGTCGAAGCCGTCACCGATCCGGTGGCACTGCCCCACTAGAACACCGACATCTGGAGTGGCCGGCGGCCACCCGGTAGTCACCCCCGGCGTGGCCGCCATGCCACCGATGTCACTGACCGGCAGGCACCGCGGAGCCGTGCGGCCGCGGAACCGGCCGCGGAGTCGGAATCGGCAGGCTCGCGTACCGGCTTGCGCCATCGGCGGCCGGTGACGGTTCGCCCGTCTCGAAACCGCAGCTCGCCAGCGTGTGCGGGCGCATCAGCAGCGACGTGGGCAGCGGCCCGATCTCCCGCCAGGCGAAGCACGCCCGGATGGTGGCGGCGTTGACCCCGCCGGTGAGTTCCCGGTCGGCCCTCAGCATGGTGCGCAGCACCCGGTGGTAGGTGAGGAAGTCCGGCGAGAGCTTCTCCCAGGTCAGCGCGAGCAGCCGGCCCATGTAGTCACGCGCGAGCAGCAGCGACTCCTTGAAGGCGGCCTCGTTGCCGGTGTACGCCGCGGCGAAATCGTCCTGGATCTGGGTCAGGTCGTGAGCTGTGCCCGGCAGGTTCGTCGACCGGATCCGCAGGTCGTCGGTGATCAGCTTCTTGGCGACCAGGTCGTGCTGGAAGACCTCCACCATGGTGTCGAAGATGGCGCCGGTCAGCGGCAGCGACCGCTCGTGCGGCCGCTCACCGACCTCCGACATGCGCAGCGCGTTGAAGGCGATCCGGATCTGCCGGCTGTCCGAGAGCTCACCCACCCGGTCCAGGCCGTTGATGGTGAGCAGGTTGCCCTTGGTGCTCTCCAGCAGGTGGTCGACCACCGAGTGGAAGTGCAGCGAGGCGATGATCGCCACCAGGTCGCCGGAGGACTCCTGCATCCCGCCGTAGTCGACGCCCTCGTCGGCGTCGCTGGCCGGGATGCCCACCTCGGCGAAGACGATGCTGTGCCCCAGCTCGTGGGCGAGCACGTCGAAGTTCTCGCAGTACGGGCGCTCGTGGTCGATGGTGCCGTTGGCCGAGCGACCGTATCCGAACTCGAGGAAGCCGTAACCGGACTGCGCGTTGTTCCACTCGATCAGCGGGATCAGCTCCATCCGCGCGAAGTCCGACTCGAAGTGCCAGTGGATGGTGCGGCCGAAGTAGTCCTCCCAGATGTCCAGGACCCGGCGGACCGTGGCGTACATGGTGGCGGCGGAGAACGCCCGGCTGGCCGGGTCGAGGTGGTCGAAGTGGCCGTCCTCGCCGGCCTTCACCGGGGGCCGCGACTCACCCTGGTACGGCGGCCGGAACATCCGGTTGTAGGGCAGCTTGCCGACCGCGTCCACCACGAACATCCGGTCGTCGGCGGGGCCCGGCTGGATCGCGGTCGGATCGATGGCGATGACCACCTGCTCCGGCTCGGGGAACAGCGGCCCGGAGCCGTCGGCTTTCTGCAGGAAGCGCGGTTGCGGGAAGATCCGGAAGCGGGTGCCGGACTCGGCGATGCGGCGATCCAGTTCGAGGGACATGCGGGCCTCCAGGAGTCGAGACCTCCAGCGGTATCCGTGGTCCGGATCACAGTCAACGGCGCTGTCCAAGAACCATCCGAAATCGCTGTCACAACTCGGCCGAGGTCGTCGTCCCTGTCGCATGAGTGTTATCGCGGTGGCCGGTGGAACCGGCCTGATCGGTCGGATGGTCGTCGGCGCAGCCCGCCGGGACGGGCACGAGGTACGGGTGATCTCCCGTTCCCAGGGAGTCGACCTGATGAGCGGGGCGGGTCTCGACGACGCCCTGCGCGGTGTCCGGGTGGTGATCGACGCGGCGAACGTGACCACGATGAGCCGATCCAAGGCGGTGGAGTTCTTCGGCACCACCACGGGGCGGCTGCTCGAGGCCGGGCAGCGGGCCGGCGTGGCGCACCACGTGGCACTGTCGATCGTCGGGATCGACCGGGTGGACTACGGCTACTACGAGGGCAAGCGGCGCCAGGAGGAACTGGTCACGGCCGCCCCGGTGCCGTGGACGATTCTGCGGGCCACCCAGTTCCACGAGTTCGCCGGGCAGATCCTGGACCGGGTGCCCGGCCCGGTGGTGGTGGTCCCGCGGATGCTCACCCAGCCGGTCGCGGCCGTCGAGGTGGCCGGGGAACTGGTCCGGCTGGCGGGCGCGGAGCCGGCCGGGTTCGCCACCGAGATCGCCGGGCCGCAACAGCTCGACCTGGTGGACATGGCCCGGGACGTGATCCGCGCCCGGCACCAGCGGCGGATCGTGCTGCCGCTGAGGATGCCGGGCGCGGTCGGTCGGGCGATGGCCGGGGGAGATCAGTTACCGAAGGGGGAGGTGACGCTGGGCCGGATCCGGTTCGCCGACTGGCTGGCGTCGCAGGAGCTCAGCCGATCGGGGAGCTGAATTCCTTGCCGGTGCCGGGAACCCGGGTGGGCAGTCCGCGGCGGGCACGCTCGGCGCGGACCGCCACCTCGATGATGTCCCACACCGTGCCGACCACCGTGACGGTGATGGCGATGCCGGTCAGCCAGCTCAGCGGGTCGACCGTGCCCCAGTCCAGCGAGGCGATGAACTCCGGGTTGAAGAACTGCTCGGTGGCGAGCAGCCAGACCAGCGGGCCGGCGAAGAGCACCGCGAGGACCGCGTTCGCCGCGGTGGCGGTGTGCGTCCAGGCGCGGCTGCGGAACAGCCAGACCGCGTAGCCCACCTCCAGGAGCATCACGACGATGAAGTACGGCCACCAGAAGGTCCAGTTGTCCTGGTCCAGCACCGGCACGTCGCTGAAGGTGAACTGCTGCAGCACCAGAGCGGCGATGATCAGGACCGGCCAGACCAGGTTGGCGGCGAACTGCCCGATGGTCATGAAGCCCGGCTCGTAGCTGGGCAGGTCGGCCGGCGTCCAGCTGCGGCCGCGTTGCAACTCGGTGCGGCCGACGCCGGTGCGCTCCAGGATCGCGAAGACCAGGGTGACCCAGAAGGCCAGGTTGATGCCGACGGTCAGCAGGCTGGTGACTGCCCCGCCGATGATCTCGCCGACCGGCCTGCCGTCGAGGGCGTCGAGCACCGCCATGATGGCGACGACCGTCGGCAGGACGATCCAGCTCAGGGTGCCCAGCAGGCGGCGCCAGACCGGGTAGAGCTCCGGGCCGATCAGCGTGACCGGCCGGTCGGCGTAACCGTCGGCGAGCCGGTCGGGGTCGCCGAGCTCGGTCAGCGTGGCCGTGATCGCGGTGTCACGCGGCTCGCCGCCGTCGACCCGGGCGTCGATCGCGTCGTCGATCGAGGTGCGCAGCTCCTGCTCGATGTCGGCACGCTGCTGCTCGGGAACGCGGCGCAGGACGGTGTAGACGTAGCGGTCGATGAGGGTGGTCACTGGTCGCTCCCTGAGACGGTACCGGCGGGGGTGTCGAGGTCGGTGACGGCGCGGTCCAGCCGGGACCACTCCGCGCGGAGCGCGGCCGCGATGGCGTCGCCCTGCTCGGTGGTCCGGTAGAACTTGCGCGGCCGTGCCTCATCGGTGTTCCACGAACTGGTCAGCAGGCCCTGGGACTCCAGGCGCCGCAGCAGCGGGTAGAGCGTGTTGGCCTCCACCTCGAACCCGGCCGCGCTCAACGTTTCGAGCAGCGAGTACCCATACCCCGGCTCCCGGAGGACGGTGAGGCTCGCGACGACGACCGTGCCGCGGCGCAGCTCCTGCAGGTGGCTGGAGAGCGTCGCATCCATTGTCATGCCAGAAACGATACTGTGTCTCGCACACTATGGCAAGCGACGCAGCATTGTGTGTTGGTTCCCGGCTTGACCTCAAGTGAGGTTCAAGTCCGAATCTGTGCTCATGGACGTGAATGCCTACCTGGACCGGATCGGGATGAAGCCGCCGCAGACCGCCGACGCGGCCTACCTGCGCGAGCTGCACCGGGCACACCAGATCGCGGTGCCTTTCGAGAACCTCAGCATCCATCTGGGCGAGCGGATCACGCTCGGTGAGGAGGAACTGTTCGACAAGATCGTCCGCCGGCGGCGCGGCGGGTTCTGTTACGAGCTGAACGGCCTGTTCGCGATCCTGCTGGAGCAGCTCGGCTACCGGGTGCGGCGGGTGGCCGTCCGGGTGTTCGGCGGCGAGCGCTACGGCCCGCCCTTCGACCATCTGGCGCTGGTGGTAACCCCGGCCGACGGCGACGAGCCGTGGCTGGTCGACATCGGCTTCGGCAGCCACACCACCTACCCGCTGCGGTTCGACGACCGGCAGGAGCAGGTCGACCCGGCCGGGCGGTACCGGCTGGCCGACGCGCCCGAGGGTGACGTGGAGCTGTTCAAGGACGGCCAGCGCGTGCACCTGATCGAGCGGCGCGCCCGCGACCTCGACGAGTTCCGGCCGACCTGCTGGTACCAGCAGACCTCGCCGGACTCGCACTTCACCCGCGGCGACGTCTGCACCCGGCTGGACGAGGACGGGCGGATCACGATCAGTGGCCGCAAGCTGATCCGTACCGGCGCCGGCGGGCGGACCGAGACCCCGCTGGAGGGTGACGAGGCGGTGCTGCGGGCGTACCGGGAGCACTTCGGGGTGGTCCTGGACCGCGTCCCCGGATGACCCCGGAGAAACCCTCAAGACCTCCGGGCCCGGGCCGATGCTGCCGGTCACGAAGCCGCGCGGACGGCTGGGCTGGAGGTTGCGTTGAGTCGCGTACGGACCCTCGCCGGGTACAGTCTCGACGCCATCTCGGTGATCGCCGTCTACCTGGTCATGTACCTGACCGGGTACGGCGGCGACGCGCCGGTCTGGTGCCTGGTCGCCGGCGTCCTGGGCGTCCTGCAGCAGCAGCCGGCCGTGCAGCGCTGGCTGTCCCGCGGCGACCTGCGGCGCTACGCCGGCGCCCGGATGGCGCTGCTGATGGCCACCGGCACGGCGTTCATCTACGCGACCGGCTGGGGCCCGGTGATGGTCTGCGGCCTCAGCCTGGTGGTCGCGATGCACATGCGCTACTCCGGTGCGCACCTGTGGCGGCAGGGTCTGCTCTGGACCGTGCTGTGCGCGGTCGCCGGGCAGGCCGCGGTGGCGCTGGGCTGGGCGGATTCGTACATCGCGGCGCCTGACGTGCATGCCATCGCGCTGGGCGTGGTGGTCCTCTCAGCCCTGCTGATCCGCACGATCGGGGTCACCGGCGAGGAACGCCAGCAGGCCGAGGGCACCACCCGCTCCACCGAACGGCGGTTCCGGGCGCTGATCCGCGACTCCGCCGACGTCTTCACGATCTACCACCCGGACGGCACGATCGGGTACGTCAGCCCGGCGATCCGGCAGCTCACCGGCCTGGACCCGGACCAGCGGGACTTCGAGCCGCTCAAGGGCTGCATCCACCCGGACGACGTGCCGGCCGGCAAGCGCCTGCTCGCCGAGGCCGCCGGGCCGGGGGAGCAGCTGACACCGGCGGAGATCCGGATCCGGGCGGCCGACGGCACCTACCGGTGGACCGAGTGCACGGTCCGGGACCTCACCGGCGACCCGGACGTCCAGGGCTACGTGATCAACATCCGGGACATCCACGACCGCAAGGCCATCCAGGAACGGCTGGCCCATGCCGCCACCCACGACGCGCTGACCGGGCTGGTCAACCGCGCGGAGTTCGGGCGGGTGCTGGACGCGGCCTGCGCGGCCGGCGAGACCGCCGTCCTCTTCGTCGACCTGGACGGCTTCAAGCAGGTCAACGACACGTACGGCCACGAGGCCGGCGACGCCCTGCTGATCGCCGCCGCCCGGGTGCTGACCCGGTGGTCGCCGCGCGGGGCGACCGTGGGCCGCTTCGGCGGCGACGAGTTCGGAGTGATCATCCCGCTGCCGTCCGGCGGCGCCGAGCAGGCCGCCGAGCGGATCCTGGCCGGGCTCAGCGAACCCGTGATCTTCGCCGGCCTGGAGCTGGTGATCCGGGCCAGCATCGGCGTGGCGGTGAGCGCACCCGGCTCGTCCTCCGGCGCCGGCGAGCTGCTGCGCCGCGCCGACCTGGCGATGTACGAGGCCAAGCGGGCCGGCGCACACGGCTTCGAGGTGGCGCCGTCCCGCGCGGTGCTGGCCGGCTCGGGCCGGCACGCCTGATCAGCGGCCGGGCGGCGGCGCCGTCAGATCGGGCATCCCGGTGCTGCCGACCACGCTCCCGGCCGCGTCGTACCCGACCAGCTGCGGTCTCCCGCCCGCCGGGCCGATCGTGTACCAGCAGAAGAAGAAACCCGCGGCCCGGATCGCCGGCCGCCGCGTCCCGTCCGGCAGGCGCACCTCGGCGGTGACCGCGTCCCCGGCCGTGGCCCACATGGTGTGCACGCCCTCCGGGGTCGCCGAACCGCCCAGGTTGCCGAACGGCTCGGCCGGGCCGGCCGGCGAGCACTGGCCACCGGCCGAGTGGAAGTCCGCCGGCGCCGGCCGGCTCAGCGGCCCGGGCGCCTCGAACAGGGCGGACACGCAGGTCGTCCCGTTCGCGCCGGTCGCCGACCACACGGTGAGCACGGTGCCGCCGGGCCCGGGCTGCTGGGCGAGCCGGCGGGCCGACTCGGCGGTC
>NZ_JBEZZB010000215.1:0-14726 GCF_040638955.1 Actinoplanes sp. NPDC024001 | reverse complement strand
GCCCGCGCCGGTCACCGGCGCCTCGTGCGGCCCGCTGCTCGCGCTCGGCTGGGCGCTCGTGCTGGGCGGCAGCGTGCTGCTGGCCGTCTCCCGTCGTCGACGGTCGTTAACCTGATGTCCACATCGCGTTGACTGACGGGTCCGCTGGCCGAACATAGGGTGATCACGCAGCTGAACACGCGGTGACGAGAGGCGATCCGATGCGTAGCTCGGTCCTCGAGGTGAGTACCAGTCCCGACGGCAGCGTGGTGATCCAGCCGCACGGCGCGGTCGGCCCGGACACGGCGGTCGAGTTGCGGCAGCTGCTGGTGCACACGGTGCGCCGCATCCGCCCGCTGCGGCTGATCGTGGACCTGGCCGACGTGGCCGAACTCGACCCGATCAACCTCGGCTCGGTGGTGGCCGCCCTGGACCTGGGCGACGACCACCAGGTCGCGGTCTTCGTCGACAACCCGAACGGGCGGCTCGCCGAGCAGCTCAGCGCGGCCGGCGTGCCCCGGCAACGGGTCCGCGGCAGCTGATTCAGCCGCCCGACATCACGAGTTCGGCCGCTGTTCACCGAGGCGGCGCTAGCCTTCGGCAATGACCGCCCTGCTGGCCACCCGGGCCGACGCCGCACGCCACCTCGCCGAGACCCTGCTGGGCGACAGCGGCGACCGGTGGCGGCACACCGCCGGCGTCGCCGACCGTGCCGGCGAGCTCGCCGTGCGGCTCGGCCTCGACCCGGACGTGCTGGTCGCGGCCGCCTGGCTGCACGACATCGGTTACGCGGCGAGCATCGCCCACACCGGCTTCCACCCGCTCGACGGCGCCCTGCACCTGACCGGCGGCGGCTGGCCGGCCCGCGTCGCCGGCCTGGTCGCCCACCACTCCGGCGCCCGGTTCGTGGCCGCCGCCCGCGGCCTGGCCGAGGAGCTGGCCGCCTTCCCGGACGAGCGTGGCCTGATGTCGGACGCGCTGACCTACGCCGACCAGACCGTCGGCCCGCGCGGCGAGCGGGTCGACACCGAGCAGCGGTACGCCGAGATGCTGGAGCGTCACGGCCCCTGCTCACTGAACGCCCTGGTCGACGCCGACCGCCGCCCCCACCTGCGGGCCATCACCGCCCGCGTCGAGGCACTGCTACACGACAGCGCGCAGGAACGAGCAGAGCGCGTCGTGGTACGGCCGTAACGTCCGCAGATCCACGTACTCGGCCGGCCCGTGCTGGCCGTCCCCGCCCGGCCCGAAGATCACCGCGTCGATGCCGTGCGCCGAGTAGAACCGCCCGTCCGCCGCGCCGTGCTTGCGCAGCAGCGCACCGTCGTAGCCCACCGACTGGGCGGCCCGCCGCAGCGCCCGCACCTCCGTGCTCGTCGGGTCGGCGTGGTGCGGCGCGCCCGTCGCGTCGACGTGCAGCCGGACCCCCGGCCCGGCGATCTCGCGCAGCTCGGCGACCAGGTCGTGCCCCGACGGCGGGAACCGCACGTCCAGCCAGGCGCTCGCGTCGGCGGGCACGATGTTCACCGCCTGGTTGCCGGTCTCGATCCGGGCCAGGTTCACCGTGGTGACCCACTGCTCGCTCGCCGGCACCGGGTAGCGCTCCAGCAGCCGGCCGATCGCCTGGGTCACCGCCAGCAGCGCGTTCTCCCCGAGCCACGGGTACGCGGCGTGCGCGGTCCGCCCGGTCGCGGTGAGCCGCACCCGCAGGATGCCCTTGGACTCGGTGACGATCCGCAGGTTGCTCTGCTCCCCGATGACCACGAACCCGGCCCGGACGCCCTGCGCCACCTGGTGCCCGGTCCCGTCGAAGCCACCCACCTCCTCGTCGGTGACCAGCTGCAGCGCGATCGGGTACGGCAGCCGCGGCGCCATCTGGCGGAACACCGTGGCCAGCACCAGGGCGGCGCACTTCATGTCGTGCGCGCCGCGGCCGTAGAGCCGGTCGCCGTCCCGGTAGGCGGCGAACTGCTCCGGCGTGCCGGGCACCACGTCCAGGTGAGCATTGAGGACGATCCGCGGATCGTCGGCCCCGACCAGGGCGCTGGGCTTGCCGCGCGAGGTGAACCGGCGCACCGGGAAACCCGGCCCGACCAGGCCGAGCACCAGCTCCAGGGCACGGTGCAGCTCCTCCGGCCGGTCGGCGGTGGAACGGATGCCGATCAGCTTCGCCGCGGCCGGGACCAGATCCTCCATGCGGCAACCTTAGATCTGCTAAGTTCCTCGGCAGGTCATGAGTGCCAGCGCCAAGCCCCGGCTCGCTGGCCGGCAACCCTTCCGTTCGCGACGGGGTGCCCCGGGTGAGGACCGGGCCGGTGTCGACCGACACCGGCAAACGGCGAACCCGTGGAGGCGCGGTCATGCCATCTCTCGACATCATCGGCGACGACAAGCTCACCCTGCCCGGCGGCGAGGTCGTGCGCTTCGCGCACCTCGACTACGCGGCGTCGGCGCCCTGCGTGCGGGCCGCGGCCGATGCGGTGGCCGAGCTGCTGCCGCGCTACGGCAGCGTCCATCGCGGCACCGGGGTACGGTCGCAGGCCTCCACCATCGCGTACGAGCTGGCCCGTGACGTGGTGGCCGAGTTCGTGGGCGCCGGGCCGGACCACTCGGTGATCTTCACCCGGAACACCACCGACGCCCTGAACCTGCTGGCCCGGGCCCTGCCGCCGGGCACCACCACGGTCCAGTTCGACGGCGAGCACCACGCCAACCTGCTGCCCTGGCCGAACCCGCTGCGCCTGCCCGCTCCCGGCTCGCCGAACACCGCGGTCGCCGCCCTCGACGAGGCGCTGCGGCGGCTCACCGGCCCGGCCGTGTTCACCGTGACCGGCGCGAGCAACGTGACCGGCGAGCTCTGGCCGGTGCGCCGCCTGGCCGACGTCGCCCACGCGCACGGCGTACGGGTGGTGGTCGACGCCGCCCAGCTCGCCCCGCACCGGCCGGTCGACCTGACCGAACTCGGCGCCGACTACCTGGCGTTCTCCGGCCACAAGCTGTACGCCCCGTTCGGCGCCGGAGTCCTGGCCGGGCGCACCGACTGGCTCGACGCGGCCGCGCCGTACCTCGCCGGCGGCGGCGCCAGCGTCGCCGTGGGTGACCGTCCCGGCGAGCTGAGCTGGGCCACCGGGCCGGCCCGGCACGAGGGCGGCACCCCCAACCTGCTCGGCGCCGTCGCCCTCGCCGCGGTCTGCTCGGCCCTGATCACCGCCGACCGCGCCGCCCTGCACGAGCACGAGCAGCACCTGCTCGGCCGGCTCCGCGACGGCCTGACCGCGGTGCCGGAGGCGACCGAGGTCAGCGTCTTCGGCCCGGACCAGCCCCGGGTCGGGATCGTCTCGCTGCACCTGCGCGGCCACGATCCGGCCGAGGTCGCCCAGCGGCTGAGCCGCGAGCACGGCATCGGCGTGCGCGCCGGCCAGTTCTGCGCGCACCCGCTGGTCCGGCGGCTCACCGGCGCCGCCACCACCGGCGCGTGCGGCACCGCGGCGACCGGTCTGCTGCGCGCCAGTTTCGGCCTCGGCAGCACCGCCGAGGACGTGGACCGCTTCGTCACCGGCCTCGCCGAGGTACTTCGCACCTGACCCGCTACCCACCGGAACTGTCGCGGCCGGGCCGCCCGCCGATTCTGCCTTCGTGGGGACCTGGACAACGTGGCTGCGCGACCGGCTTCCGGCCGGCCGTGGGCTGCGCGACGAGGACTGGGCGGGCCGGCATCGCCTGCTGACGGTGCTGCTCGCCGTCGCCATGGTCCTGCTCACCGTCTTCGGGGCGTTCCAGGGCGACCACGCCGTCGGCGCGCTGCTGCTCACCGACGGCCTGCTGCTGCCGAGCCTGGCCGCGGCCGCGCTGCTGCGGTCGCGGCGGCTGCGCTCGGTCGCCGTCGCCCTGGGTTTCACGGTGGCCTGCGGCGGTTTCGTGGCGCTCTGCCACGGCCTGACCGAGGCACACTTCACCTTCTTCATCGCGGTCGCCGCGCTCGCCCTCTACCGCGACTGGGCGCCGTTCGGGGCGTTCCTGGTCGCCACCACCCTGCACCACGGCGTCTTCGGCACCCTGGTCAGCGACCACACCTACGACCACGACACCGCGTTCGCCCACCCGCTGGTCTGGGCGCTGCTGCACGGCGCCGCGGTGCTGTTCGCGGCCGGCTTCCAGCTGGTCTCCTGGAGCCTCACCGAGGCCGAGGAGCAGCGCGCCCAGGAGAACCTCGACGAGAGCCAGGCGCAGCTCAGCGTCGCCTTCGACGAGACACCCGTCCCGATGGCGATGATCAGTCCCGAGGGTGTCTTCGTGCGCACCAACGCCGCCTACCGCGAGTGGCTGCGCCTGCCGGCCGAGCTGCCGGAGGGTTTCTGCGTCATCGACCTGCCGATCCGCCCGGTGGACACGGCCGGGGCCCAGCTGTTCGAGACGCTCGTGCGCCAGGGCGAGCCGACGACCGTGACCCGCCAGTTCCGGCGCGTCGACGACGACTCGCTGATCTGGGTGCAGGTGCACAGCACCGGCCTGTTCGACCGGCAGAACCGGCTGCGGATGGTCGTCGTGCACTGCCTCGACGTCACCGCGGTCCGCGACCACGAGGCCGAGCTCAGCTACCAGGTGCGCCACGACTCGCTCACCGGGCTGCTGTCGCGCAAGGCGTTCGAGCACGACCTGGCCCGGCTGCTCACCCGCAGCCACGAACCGGTCAGCGTCATCTACCTCGACGTCGACCGCTTCAAGTCGATCAACGACGGGTCCGGTCACACCACCGGCGACGACGTGCTGCGCGCGCTGGCCGTACGTCTGGATGCCGTGGTCCCGGCCGGCGCGCTGGTCGCGCGGCTGGGCGGTGACGAGTTCATCGTCGCGCTGCCCGGCCCGGCCGGGATCGGCCTGCGCGTGGGCAACAGCATCCTGGCCGCCCTCGCCGAACCGCTGCCGGTCGGCGGGCAGGAACTGCCCGTCTCGGTCAGCGTCGGCGTGACCACCGCCTTCGGCCCGGCCGGCGCCGACGAGGTCGTCCTGGCCGCCGACACCGCCATGTACGCGGCCAAGCGCGCCGGCGGCAACCGCCTGCAGGTGTTCACCGACGACCTGCGGGTGCCCGTCCAGGAGCGGATCGCCGCGGAGAGCCGGCTGCGCCGTGCCCTGGCCGCCGACCCGCGCCACAGCCTGCCGCTGTGGTTCCAGCCGGTGGTCTCGACCGTCACCGGCCACATCGCCGGCGCCGAGGCGCTGGTCCGGATGCGCACCCCGGACGGCGAGATCCTCGGCCCGCACGCCTTCATCGGCGCCGCCGAGGAGACCGGCCTGATCGTGCCGCTCGGCGAGCACGTGCTGCGCTCGGCCGTCGAGCACCTGCTGCACTGGTCCGACCGGCTCGGGTACGTCTCGGTCAACGTCAGCCCGCGCCAGCTGGCCGAGCCCGACTTCGTGCCGATGGTCGCCGGCGTGCTCGCCGCGGTGCCCTACCTCGACCCGTCCCGGCTGGTCCTGGAGATCACCGAGACCGCGCTGATCTCCTCCACCGTCGACGTCAGCGAGCGGCTCGCCGCGCTCAAGCAGCTCGGCGTGCGCATCGCCCTGGACGACTTCGGCACCGGATACAGCTCGCTGACCTGGCTGAAGTCGCTGCCCGCCGACATCGTCAAGCTGGACCGCTCGTTCGTGGCCGGCCTCGCCGCCGACCCGCGCAAGTCGTCGATCATCTCGGCCGTGCTGTGGCTGGCCCGCTCGCTGGGCATGTCCACGATCGCCGAGGGCGTCGAGGACCTGGCCGACTGGACCGCGCTGCGGGAGGCCGGCTGCCCGGCGGTGCAGGGCTACTTCTTCAGCAAGCCTCTGCCGGCCCCCGAGTTCGACCGGATGATTCACCTGCGCGAAACCAGCGGGAGCGCACTGGCCGGTTAGAGTCCGGCCATCCTCGACAACGTAGATCCTTTCATCGGCACCGCGGCCACCGACCTGCCTCGCGCACAAGGTCTCGCCGCCACCTGGTGGTGGCCGAAACCGCAGGTGGGCAACACCCACCCGGGCGCCACCTCACCGCTGGGCATGGTCTCCGCGTGCGCCTACTCCGGCGCCTACCCGACCGGCTACGGCCGCTACGCCAAGAACACCGAGGGCGTGCCGGAGGAGATGTTCCCCCGGCTGCAGGCCAGCGGGTTCACCCACTTCCAGCAGTCCGGCACCGGCGCCATCCGCAAGTACTACAGCTATGTGCGGGTCACCCCGATGGTGCAGCCCCTCGACGACCTCGGCCAGTCCTGGCCCCTGGAGGACGAGCGGGCCGAACCCGGCTACTACGCGGCCAACCTCGACACCGGGGTGCGCTGCGAGATCACCGTGGGGGAGAAGGTCGCGGTGCACCGCTACACCTTCCCCGACCAGGACAGCGCCCGGGTGGTGGTGGACCTGTCCTGCGGCGGCCTCGCCATCGACCTGGGCCGCACCGTGCCGCTGCGCGCCCAGGCCGAGAGCATGGGCCACGGGCGGGCGCAGGGCACCGTGGTGATGGAGGGCGTGCCGCTGTCGGTGCACATCGAGGTGGACAGCCCCGACTGGCGGCAGATGCTCTGGTACGACCGGCGCCTCATCCCCGGCGGCACCCGGCTCGACTTCGACAGCATCCGGCACACCACGCTGCGCCCGTTCGGCATGATCTTCATGGGCCCGGCCCGGGCCGGGCAGAGCGTCGAGGTGCGGCTGGGCTTCTCGCTGCGCGGCTGCGACCAGGCCCGGGAGAACCTGGAACGTGAGTGCGGCGGCGGCTTCGAGGCCGTGCGCGCCCGGACCCGGGCCCGCTGGCAGGACCACCTGAGCCGGGTCGAGGTGGACGGCGGCAGCCCGCAGCGCCGCACCGTGTTCGGCACCGCCCTCTACCACTCGCTGATCAAGCCGTGCGTCGCCGACGACGAGAGCCCGATGTGGCCCACCAGCGGCCCGTACGCCTTCGACATCTGCACCATGTGGGACATCTACAAGACCCAGTTGCCGCTGCTGTCGGCGATCGTCCCGGACCGCTACGGCGACCTGCTCGAATCGCTGATCCGGGTCTGCGAGGAGGAGGGCAACTTCCCGATCGGCTACCGGATGGCCCGCGGCGCCGACCGGTTCTTCCGGCAGGCCAGCGCGCTGGCGCACACCGCCCTGGCGGACGCGCACGCGCTGCGCCGCCCCGGCATCGACTGGGCCTGGGCGCTGGTGCACATGGTCGACGACATGCGCCGCCTCTACGGCGAGGACTTCTTCGAGCACGGGGTGGTGCACCCGATCACGCACACCCTCGACCTGGCGTACGCCCACCACTGCACCGCGCAGGTGGCCCGCGCGCTCGGCGACCACCGGCTCGCCGCCGACCTGGAACGCCGGGCCGGGCACTGGGTGAACGCGTTCGACCCGGCCACCGGGCTGCTGCGCGACTCGGAGTTCTACGAGGGCGGCAAGTGGAACTACTCGTTCCGGCTGCTGCACGACATGGCCGCGCGGATCGCGCTGGCCGGCGGCGACGAGGTCTTCGTCGACCGGCTGGACCGGTTCTTCGGCTACGGCGCCGACCCGGTCAAGCAGCCCGGCCGCTGCCCGCCGCCGGAGGAGATGGCCGCCGGATACGCGCTGAACCGCTTCGAGGGCCTGAACAACGAACCCGACATGGAGGCGCCCTGGGCCTACCACTACGCGGGCCGCCCGGACCGCACCGCCGAGGTCGTGCACGCCGCGCTGACCTGGCAGTTCGGCACCGGCCGCGGTGGGCTGCCGGGCAACGACGACTCCGGCGGCCTCAGCTCCTGGTACGTCTGGGCGTCGCTCGGCCTGTTCCCGGTGGCCGGGCAGAACCTGTTCCTGGTCAACGCGCCGGCCTTCGAGCGGGCCGCGCTGCACGTCGATGGCGGCGAATTCGTGATCGAGACCAGCGGGCACCGGGCGACACAGAGGTATGTCCAGTCCGCGACGCTCAACGGCAAGCCGCTGGACGCCACCCACCTGACCGCGGCCGCCGTCCATCAAGGCGGGCGGCTGCACCTGCGGCTCGGCCCGGAACCCTCCACCTGGGGTCATCGATCCCGGCCGCCCTCCGTCTCCGATCAGAAGGGGAAACGATGAGCCGACCGACCCGCCGACTCGTCATCGCGGTCCGCGCCGACCCGGTCATCTGCGGGCACTCCGGTGAGGCCCGCAACCTCGCCGAGGTGGCGCTGACCCGCGGCTTCGACGACGTCCGGTTGCTCACCTGGCCGGTGCCGGCGCTGCAGGCGGCCGGGTTGCCGCTCAAGCCCCTCGACCGGCTGCTGCCGTACAGCCCGGGGATCACCGTGGAACGGCCCGAGGCGGTCGGCGACTACCGGGTGCCCGACGGCCGGCACCTGGCCGGGCTCACCGGCCGGCTGGTGGAACTGCTCGCCGACGGCGTGCCCACGGTCTGCCTGTCGATGTACCTGGTCCCGCACACCCAGGTGATCAACGACGCGGTCGCCGCGGCCCGGGCCGCCGGTTTCCACCCGCGGGTGCGCACCATCGCCAAGGCGGTCGGCTCGGACGTCACCAACGTGATCCGCAACTGCCTGCGCGAGGGCCGCTTCGGCGCCGCGACCGTGCTGCTGACCACCTTCCTCGCCAGCGACGAGGTGGTGGCGGTCTCCGAGTACACCCGCGACGAGATCATCGCGGCGGCCGAGGAGGTCGACGCCAACTGCGGCACCGGCTTCGCCGAGCAGTGCCGGCAGCGAGTCACCGTCAGCTATCCGCCGATCGACTCGGCGGCCTTCCTCGGCCTCGACCCGGACGCGGTCGGCGCGGCGCTGGCGCGCCGCGGCCTGCAGCCCGGCAAGTACATCCTCTTCCTGTCCCGGGTGGCCCGGGCCAAGGGCATCTACGACCTGGTCATCGCGTACGGCCAGATGCGCTGCCGTGACGACGTGAAGCTGGTGGTGGCCGGCACCGGCCCGGCGCTGGAGCACGTGCGGGCGATGGCCAAGGAGGACGACCGGATCGTCTTCCTCACCGACGTGGACGACGACGAGAAGCCGATGCTGATGGCCGGGTGCGCCGCCTACGCCCTGCCGACCAAGCCGGAGCCGGACTTCGTCGAGACCTTCGGCATCGCCCTGGCCGAGAAGGCCCTGGCCGGCGGCGGGCCGATCGTCACCACGCTGACCGGCGGCACCGGCGAGGCGGTCGGCGACGCCGCGGTGATCGTCGAGGCCGGTGACATCGGGGCGCTGGCCGAGGCGCTGGACCGGGTGGTGCTCGACATGACCGACAGCGAGAAGTCGGACCTGGAGAAGCGGGCGCGGGCGCACGCCCTGTCCTTCGACCGGGCCGCGGTCTTCGACGACCTGTTCCACTAAGAGACGCTCGACGGCCGCCCCGGTGTGCGGGGGCGGCCGTCGCATCGCGGTCACAGCCTGCCGTCGGCGGCCATCTTCTCCAGCTTGGCGTAACCCTCGTTCACGCCGACCTCCATGCCGCTCTGCAGCCAGGCGTCGCGGCCCTCGATGCTGTCGACCACCGACTGGGCGCGAAGCCGGGTGCGGCCGTCGCCCAGGTCCTCGAACCAGAGCGTCTCCAGCGCCACGCCGTCGGGCATGCCCTCCCAGGTGAAGGTCTGCACGATCTTGGTCGGTGTCACCTCGTGGAAGCAGCCACGGAACCCGATCTCGTCGTCGCCGTGCGTGGAGACGTAGCGCCAGCTGCCCCCGGTCCGGGCGTCCCAGTAATCGATCTTGTTGCTGATCGAGTCCGGCCCGTTCCACTGCAGGAACAGCTCCGGGTCGGTGTGCGCGCGGAACAGCTGCTCCGGCGTCGCGTTGAAGTCGCGGGTGATCCGGATGATCGGCAGCTTCGGGTCGGCCTCGATGGTGGCCTCAACGATCTTGTTCATGTCCGTTCCCCTTCTTCTTCTTCTTGTCGTCCATCGTCGCCAGCAGGGTGTCGAGGCGGCGGAAGCGCTCCTCGGCGCGCCGCCGGTAGCGCTCGATCCATGCGTCCATCTCGTCGAACACCTCCGTCTCCAGGCGGACCAGCCGGGGTTGCGGTCCCGGCGGCCGGCTCACCACGCCGGCCTCCTCGAGCACCTTGAGGTGCTTGTAGACGGCCTGCAGCGACATCCGATACGGCTGGGCCAACTGGTTCACCGTGGCGTCGCCCTCGGCGAGTCGGGCCACCATGTCGCGGCGTGTCGGATCGGCGAGTGCGGAGAAGACGCGAGTCAACGTGTCCGCCGGCATCGAAACCCTCGTTTCAACTCTGTGGTTGAAAGAAACCATAGGCGTGGTGTGGCTCACCTGTCAACCATAAAGTTGAAAGCGCAGGTGGAGATCATTTGATCATCCTGGCTTACCTGGCGTTCGCGATCCGTACACATCCTGCGGATAAACCGGCGGCATGGAAGAAGTGCGTTGTGTGATCCGCCGCGAGCCCACCCCGGCCGGGCTGGTCGTCCGGCTGCGCGTGAGCGGCGTCCTCGACCGGGCCGCCCACCCGGAAGTGCGCCGGGCACTGCACCGCGCGTTCGAACGGCACCGCCGGGCCACCATCGTCGTCGACCTGGCCGAGGCCGAGCACATCGGCAGCGAATGCATCGAAGTCCTGCTCGTCGCCTACACCCGGGCACTGCGCGCCGGCCACGGGTTCGAGGTGGTCAACCCGCATGGAGCCGTCCGCCAGGCCCTGGAGATCACCGGCCTGTGCGCCCGCGGCGACGACAGCCCGCTCTACGCCCGGCTCATCGACCTCGACGAATACCGCGCGGGCGATTCACCCGTGCCGGTGATGACCGAGCACAACCAGGCGTGATAGGTCCGTAAGGGTGAGTCGTTGAGCGAAAACCCGACTCGTTGAACGAAGCCCACCACGAGACGGGACGGACGTGCTGCCGACGGAAGGTGACCTCACCACCGGCGCCGAACCAGGCTCGATGGTCACCGCTCTGCTCGATCACGAGAGCGGGATCATCGAGCTGACCGTCCACGGGCGCTGGAGCCATCGATTGTGCACCACGCTCTACCGGACCGTGCAGAAGTGCCTCGCCGAGCACCCCACCGCGCTCGTCCTCGACCTGAGCGGCCTGCACGACCCGCACGCCGCCAGCGCACCGTTCTGGCTGACCGTGGCCGCGCAGGGCCGCCGGCTGCAGCCGACCGTCCCGGTGGTCGCCTGCCTGCCGCGCACCAACCGGCTGTCCGGCCGGCTCGACCGCCTCGGCGTCACCCGCGACCTGCCGATCTTCGCCACCCTGCGGCTGGCGCACACCGCGGTCACCAGCCACCGCCCGACCACCAGCCGGGTCCGCCTGCAACTGCCGCCGGTGCCGACCAGCGTCCGCAACGCCCGCCAGATCGTCACCGCCGCCTGCACCGAGTGGGGCATGCCCGGCCTGCTGCCGCGCGCCCTGCTGGTCGTCTCCGAACTGGTCGCCAACGCGGTGGTGCACGTCGGCAGCCCGATCGACGTGGTCATCTCGCACCGCGGCACGCTGCGGCGCGCCGCCACCCGCGGCAGCACCAGCCTGCACCTGGCCGTGCACGACGAGGACCACCGGATGCCGCCGTCCCGCGGCACCGGCCTGGGGCTGCGGCTGGTCACCGTGGCCTCGTACAGCTGGGGCGTGCTCCCCACCCGGCAGGGCAAGGTCGTCTGGGCGATACTGCGGGAACCCACCAACCCGAGCGAGGTTCCGGTATGACCGACGACGACGTGACGCGGATCAGCGCCGAGATCACCGCAAGGCCGCCGGTCCACGGCATCCGTCTCGTCGGCGTCGACGGCCCCAGCGGCTCCGGCAAGAGCCACCTGGCCGGCCGCCTGGCCGAGCGGCTCGGCGCCCCGGTGCTGCCGATCGACGACTTCGTCTCGTGGGACAACTTCGCCGGCTGGTGGCCCCGCTTCGAGGAGCAGGTCCTCACCCCGCTGCTCGCCGGCAAGGACGCCGTCTACCAGGCCCGCGACTGGACCGACTGGTACGGCTCGAGCCTCGGCGACTGGAAGACCCAGCCCTGGGCGCCGACCGTCATCCTCGAAGGGGTCACCTGCACCCGGCGCGAGACCGTCGGCCGCCTCGCATACGCCATCTTCGTCGACGCCCCGGCACCGGTCCGGCTGGCCCGCGGCCTGGCCCGCGACGTCGACTTCCCCGGCCGCGAAGAGCTGTGGCGCCGCTGGATGGCCGAAGAGGCGGAGTTCTTCACCCGCGACGGCACCCGCGAGCGCGCCGACACCGTCCTCGACACCGGCTCCGCGTGATCCCCGCCGTCACCCGGCTCGGCGAGCAACTGTCCACCCTGGGCTGGGTCACCGACCTGCTCGTCGCCGGCTCCCTCGCCACCGGCGACTACCGCCCCGGCGTCAGCGACATCGACCTGGTCGCGCTCACCGACGGCCCGCCCCGCCAGGACACCCTCACCGCCCTGCACCGCCGCCTCGACGCCGGCCCGGCCCGCGGCCTCGACCTGGGCTGCGTCTACGTCGACGCCGGCCGCCTGGCCGACCCCGAAGCCGAGCATCCGACCTGGACCCACGGGCAGCTGGTGCAGCGCATCCTCTCCGGCATCACCCGCGCCGAACTCACCCGGCACGGGCATGCCATCTTCGGTCGCGCTCCGCACGACCTGATGCCGCCGGCAACCGACGACGACGTACGACGGGCAGCCCGCGCCGAGCTGACCGGCTACTGGGCGTGGGCGGCCCGCCGTCCGTGGCTCTGGCTGGACCCGGTGATCGCCGACCTCGGGCTCACCTCGATGGCCCGCGGCCGCCACGCCCTGGCCACCGGCACCCTGCTCACCAAAACCGAAGCCGTGACGGCGGCGCACGCCCCGCCCTGGCTGATCGAGCAGCTGCGTGCCCGCCGCGCCGGCCGGGAGGTCACCTCACCGCGCCTGCGCACCGCCCTGATCGCCTGGCGCGACGCCCGGCGCACGGTCGCCGCTGCCCGCCGGTCCTGACCCGCCGACCCTTCGGCCGCGGCGCCGGCGGCTGCTGGCAGGGTTGCCTCATGCGAATCTCGATCTGGCCCAGCGCCGGGCAACCCTACGGTGACGTCCTCGAGGTGGCCCGGCACGCGGCCGAGACCGGCTGGGACGGCGTCTACATCGCCGACCACTTCATGCCGAACGCCGGCGGCCAGTCCGACCCTGATCATCCCGTGCTGGAGTGCGGCTCGGTGGTGGCGGCACTCGGCGCCAGCGTGCCGCGGATCCGCGTCGGCACCCTCGTCTACGGCAACACCTACCGCCACCCGGCGGTGCTGGCGAACATGGCCTCGACCGTCGACCAGATCACCCAGGGCCGCTTCACCCTCGGCGTCGGCGCCGGCTGGCAGATCAACGAGCACGAACAGTACGGCATCGAGCTGCCCCCGACGAGCAAGCTGATCGACCGTTTCGTGGAGGCCCTGCAGGTGCTGCACGGCCTGCTGCGCCAGCGCCGCACCACCGTGCACGGCGAGTACTACACCCTCACCGACGCCGTCTGCGAACCCAAACCGGTGCAGGACCCGCTACCGATCCTGATCGGCGCCAAGGGCGAGAAGCGGATGCTGCGGGTCGTCGCCGAGTACGCCGACATGTGGAACGCCTGGGGCCTGCCCGACCTGATCGCCCACAAGTCGGCGGTGCTCGACCGCCACTGCGCCGACCTGGGACGCGACCCGAAGAACATCGCGCGCACCGCCCAGGCGCTGGTCGTGGTCAACGGCCCGCTGCCGGAGAACACCCCCGTACCGGTCATCGGCGGCTCGAAGCAACGCCTGGCCGACGCCATCGCCGAATACCGCGCCATCGGCCTCGACGAGCTGATCATCCCCGACTGGCTGTTCGCCCCCGGCGCCGAACGCTTCAAGGCCATGGACACCGTCCTGCGCCTGGCCCGCCCCTGACCCCCGCCACCCTCTGCCCGCCCACCCGACGCCCAGCGCCGCCCCCGGCGGTGCTCCCGGGCCCTGCGCGTCAGCCGGCCGGCCCGGCTGACGCCCAGCGTCGTCCCGTGCGGTGTTCCCGTGCTCTGTGCGTCAGTCGGCTGGCCGGGCTGACGCCCAGCGTCGTGTCGGGTGGTGTTCCCGTGCTCTGTGCGTCAGCCGGCTCGCCCAGCGTCGTGTCGGGTGGTGTTGTGGGGCTCTGTGCGTCAGCCGGCTGGCTCGGCTGACGCCCAGCGTCGTGTCGGGCGGTGTCTCCGGGCTCTGGGCGTCAGCTGGCTGGTCCGGCTGGCGCCCAGCGTCGTCTGGGGTGCTGATGTTGGGACCTGGGTGTCAGCCGGGTGGGGTGGCTGGCTCGCGGTGTCGGCTTACGCCGTAGTGGTGGCCTCCGGGCGTCAGCTGGCGCGCGGGGTCAGGGGTGGGCGGTCGCGCGGTCCAGGACGTCGTCGGCCGGGCAGCGCCCGCGGGACACGTACCGGTCGGTGAACTCGGCCAAGGTGTCGCGCAGCTCGCGCGTGGCGCCCTGGCGGGAGAGGGCCGCGTAAGCGGCCAGGAAACACTCGCGCGCCGCGGCGGCCAGCACCGGGTCGGTGAGCGCGTCGCGGCCGGCCCGTTCCCACAGCCGCGGTTCGCCGGCCAGCCCCGCGGTCGCCGCCCAGGCCTGCTCGGCGGCGCGCGCGTCATCGAGCAGCACCGTGGTGACCGCGGCGACCAGGCGCCACCCGTCGCCGGGCTGCCGGTCGGCGACATCGAGTTCCAGGTGGCCGCGCGCGGCCACCGGCGGGCGCAGCGCGTCCACGTGCCGGGCCACGCCGGCCCGGCTGAGCCGGCCGCCGGCCCGCATCCATCCCCG
>NZ_JBEZZB010000214.1:0-14743 GCF_040638955.1 Actinoplanes sp. NPDC024001 | reverse complement strand
TAGCTAAGCCCGCCAGCGCCGATGGTACTGCACTCGGGAGGGTGTGGGAGAGTAGGACGCCGCCGGACTCAACGTGATAGAAAGGCCCACCCCACGGGGTGGGCCTTTCTTTTTTGCTGCCCAAAACGCATCGTGCGTGTGAAGTTCGGAGCGCGTATGGGGGTCGAAGTCCACACGGAACTAGGTGGGGTGGACGGGGGGCCTGGCTCAGCAGGGGGTTGTGTGGCCGGAACCTGACACGGCGAGGGATGACTGGCGGTGGGTTTCTGGCTGACAATGGATGAACCGGACCCCAGCTGTGGAGACGTCGTGGAGTGGCGCGATCCGAGAGCCGACGAGGTGTACTTCTCCAGCATGGAGCGAATCGGCGAGCACCTGACCGCCGCGGTGCGGGTGGAGAAGACGGAGACCGGCGAGTCATGCCGGCGATTTCGTGCCTTCTGTGGCCTCAGCGATGCGGAATCGCCGATCGGAGGGGTTCGCTTCGTGGGGGCGGACTCGTTCGGCTTCACCCATTGCCGGCGGTGTCAACGGCGCGCCAGGATGTCCGGGTGGGTCGGATTCAAGATCGCCGCGCGTGAGGATGTCGTCGGCCACCGTGAGGCCTTTCGCGGTCAGTGGTCGCTGGTGGACATCGCCTCGGAGCGGGTGCCGGTGGGCACCGATGAGAGGCGCTACAGCAACAAGAGCAGTCCGGCGATCACCACCCACGTCTACGAGGTCTCGCGGTCCGTCGCCAAAACGATCACCGTCGAGATCACGTTGACTCAGCGGGTGAACGTCGGCCTCACTCTCAACCCGGCGGTGCAGGCGTCGGTGGAAGCTACCGTGGCCAGCCGATTCTCCTCGGACACCCAGGAGTCCATCACGGTCACCGAGAGCGTGACCGTTGAGGTGCCGGCGTACAGCGCGGTGCTCGTGCGGGTGCATTGGTTCGAGCATCGGCGGACTGGACTGGCGGTACCGATGGATACCCTGGACAGGACCAAGGCGGTTCCATTCCGGCAGGTCGTCAAGCTGTCCTTCGATGTCGAGACCGTCGAGGAATGAACAATCTCGGCCGGTCCAGGCAGGGGTCCTCTGGCGATGCCGCGGGTCACTCGGATGGGATTCACTCGGGCGCCGCGCGAGATTCAGGTGGGCGGCGCGCGGCACTCGGGCGCGCGGCATGTGAGTCGGGCGGTGCCGCGTGTGATTCAGGTGGGCGGCGGGTGGGACTCGGAGGAGTGGCGCGGGGGACTCGGCGGGCGGCGGTGGGACTCGGGCGGGTGGCGCGGGGGATTCAGGCGGGTGGCGCGGCGAGGGCGGCATGGAGCTGCGCGATGTCGGCGATGTCCTTGGGGCGGCGGGGGCGGCCGGGTACCCAGACCGACATCATCTGCTTGATCTCTATCTGTGCCTGAGCGGTGATGATCGGGCAGTGGACGCCGGCGAGAGCGCGTGGCTCGTTGTCCAGCATTCCGTCGGGCCACGGCGAGCCTGCCCATGGACCGCCGGCGACTGTCAGGCGGCCAGTGGGGTCGGCGGCCAGCAGGGCGAAGCTGTGCTCGATGTCGCCGCGGGACAGGTCCAGCTGTTGAGCGTGTGAGGGTGGCTCGGGCGCCAGGGTGTAGCCCAGGTCGGTCAAGGCGAGGATGAGGCGCGGGGCTTCGTCGTGGTGGGCGAACCAGTCGATGTCGGTGTGGGGACGAGTGACCCGGCCGAGGAGGAAATCCATCGCCCAGCCGCCCCGGAGCCAGACATGGACGCCCAGTCGCTCGGAGGCAGCGACCACCTCGCCGATGGCGGCTAGCTGACGGTTCTGGAGATCGCTTGTCACAGGCGTGACGCTACCGGCTGGGCGGTTTGGGGTACACGGTGGTTTGCCGAAGCTGCGTGGGCCTGGTGATCGGAACGTGAGGAGCGGCCGACATTGGCCGCCGGGAGCCGGGATTGCCAGGGGCGAGCTTGCGGCCTGGGTGCTGCGAATCAACATGCAGGTTGGGTGCTGCGGATCAACGTGCGACGTGGGCGCTGCGGATCAACGGCTGCGGGTCAACTTGCGGCTTGGGTACTGCGGATCAACGGCTGCGGATCAACGTGCGGCTTGGGCGCTGCGGATCACGTTTTCTTTCGGGCGGTTCGGGTCGGGCGGCGTGATGGCGGGGCACCGGGGCGGTGAAGGCCACGGTGGGCAGGTATGGGCGTACATCTGCTTGGTTTTTCTTGACAGGAGCGAGCGGGTTCGGCATAGAGGTGGGTACGCGGGCCGACTCCGAGGAGGAACGATGCGGATCAGTGACATTCTCCGGGTGAAGGGTGAGCAGGTAGTCACGGTGCCTCCGGACACCACAGTGGAGCGTCTTCTGGCCGTTCTCGCACAGCATCGGATCGGCGCGGTGATCGTGTCGCGGGATGGTGCGGCGGTGGACGGGATCGTCAGTGAGCGGGACATCGTCCGGGCGCTCGCCGCGCGGGGGGCGGCGGTCCTGGAGGAGAAAGTGAGTGCCATTCAAACTACGCAGGTGCGCACGGTTACGCCGGAGGCGCAGCTGGAGGACGTGGAGCGGTTGATGACCGAGCGGCGATTCCGGCACGTGCCGGTCGTCGTCGACGGGGCTCTGCGTGGCGTGGTCAGCATCGGGGACGTCGTCAAGAATCGGATCGACGAGCTCGAGACCGAGCGGAGCACGCTGGCCGACTACATCACGGGGGAGCGGACCTGAGCGGGCGCTCCGCCTGACGGGCACGGGTTGGCGCGGCGAGCGATGTGAATGCGTGACGCCGCGACTGGCCCGTGCCTGCTCGTTTCCGGGGTCTGCACGGTGTGCGCGACAACGCGGTCGAGAGGCATTTGATCATGGTGGGCCGGCTGGCAATGGGGCGCGGCATGGGTGAGCAGCAGGAATACGGGGGGCGATCTTGGTGAGGTCGCCGTGGCGCGCTGGTCTGGGCGGTAGCGCAGTGCTGGCCCTGCAGGCGGGTGCGCGGCGCAAGTCCGGAGGCGCCAGCATGGCAGCGTGAAGCCCGCCGCGGGGTGCTTGGCGTGGAGTCGCGGGTGCGGGTTGGGGTGCAAGTGCGCGGCGTGGGTTGGGTGTGGATTCTGGGAGGGAAACGGGCTGGCCGGCGGGCCAGCCCCGGCCGGCGGTGGGGCCGGGTGGCGGCGCGCCGGGTGGCTTCGCGGGCCCGGGTGGCTTCGCGCGCCCCGGTGGCTTCGCGGGCCCGGGTGGCGCCACCCGGATGGGTGGCGCCGGGCCGGGTTTAGCGGTGCAGCAGGGAGCGCAAGCGGCTCTGGCTGCGGGACTTGGCGGTGCGGCGGCGGTTCAGGAAGATCGCGGCTGCAGCGGCGCCGGCCAGGGCCAGGAGGCCGGCTGCGGAGGACTTTGGGTTGCTGCGGACGGCGTTGCCTGCCTTGGATGTGGCGGCCGACGCCTTCGTGCGGGCGGTGGTGACCGCCTGCCTGGCGCCTGACTTGGTGCTGTCGGTGTGGGACGGGACGGCGTGCAGCTGTTCGGATGTGGTGCCCGTCGTGGTCTGGTTCGTGGTCATCGCTCACCTCTCCAGGGATGCGCTGGCTGGGGTTATGTCGTGTATGCCCCTCGTGCGCCGGCGACCAACCATGTGATGCGGTTCATTCACGCTCCAGGACCGACGCTAATCGGACACTGCGCTCGGTGTTGTCCAAGAACTGACAGGACGAGGGGTCAGCCGCGGGCCTCCACGACCTCGTGCTCCTTGGCCGGGGTCTCCTCGTCGTCGCCGGACGTGGAGGGGGCGGGGGCGGGGCTGGGTGTGTCGGAGCGGGGGGCTTCGAAGTCCTCCGCGAGGGGGTCGGCGCCGGAAGCTTCGAAGTCGGCCGGGGTGGCCTCGGAACGGGAGGCTTCGATGTCGGCCGGGGTGGTCTCGGAACGGGAGGCTTCGGTGTCGGCCGAGGTGGGGCCGGACCCCTCGGCCTCGGGGGCGGGCGAGGCGAGGTCGGACTCAGCGCTCTCGTGGTCCGGCGAGGTCGGCTCGGAGCGGAGGGCTTCCACCTCGGCCGGGGTGGAAGTGGGCTCGGCGGCGTCGAGGTGGGGCGAGGAGGATTCGGAGCCGGAAGCTTCCAAGTCCAGGGTGGAGGAGGCAGGCCCGGCGGGCTCGAGGTCGGGCGCGATGAGGTCGAGGTCGGAGGAGACCGCGTCGGCGAACGCGGGTGCGGCGTCGGCGGCGGGCGCTGATTCGGGTGCGGCGTCGGCGGTTGGCGCCGGCTCGGGTGCGGCGTCGGCGGCGGGCGCTGATTCGGGTGCGGTGTCGGTGGCGGGCGCCGGCTCGGGTGCGGTGTCGGTGGCGGGCGCCGGCTCGGGTGCGATGTCGGCGGCGGGCGCCGGCTCGGGTGCGGCGTCGGCGGCGGGCGCTGACTCGGCTGCGGCGTCGGCGATGGGGGAAGGCTCGGCTGCGGCGTCGGCGGTGGGGGAAGGCTCGTCGAGGACCCGCTGCACGGCGGTTGGCTCGTCGATCACCCTCTGCATCGCGGTCGGCTCCTCCAGCGCCGCGGAGGCGGAGCTGTAGACCGTCGAGGAGGGCGCGCCGTAGATCACCGGGATCACCACACGCGGCTGGTCCTGGGACGGCTCCTCGGCGGGGGCCTCGTCGTCCGCCTCGACGTAGACGTGGGAGGTCATACCGGGCGGGGCGACGTCCTCCGCGTCAGCCTTCAGACGGGCGTTCGGCCGGCCGTACGCGAAAGGGGTGGGGTTGGCGGTGGAGAGCTCGCGCGTGCGCGGGGCGAGGCCGCCTGCGGCCTTGGGGAGGTTGAGCAGGACCGCGCTGAGGTTGTCGTCGACGACCTCGGCGAGTTCGGCCGTGGCGCGCCGCACCGCCTGCCTGGTGGTGTGCCGGAAGTCGCCGACCAGGACGACCCGGTCGCTGAGGGCGGCCAGCGCGATGGCGTCCGAGGCGCTGAGCACGGCGGCTGAGTCGATCACCACGACGTCGCAGTGTTTCTGCACGGCGCGCAGGACGCGGGCCAGCTGCGGGCTCTCCAGCAGGTCGACGTGCTCGCCGGTACGGTGCCCGGCGGGCAGCAGGCGCAGCCGGGGCACCGAGGTGTCCTCCAGGACCTCCGAGACGGTGGCGTCGCCGTCCAGGAGGGTGGTCAGGCCGTAGTCGCCGGGGATCTGGAAGACGTTGTGCAGCGCCGGGCGGCGCAGGTCGGCGTCGATCAGGACGACCGAGCGGCCGGCCTGGGCGAGGGCGACGGCCAGGTTCGCGGCGACCGTGGTGCGGCCGTCGCGGTCGGTGGGGCTGGTCACCAGGATGGTGGTGGCGCTGGTCGGGCGCAGCACCGGCTGCAGGCGGGTGCGCAGGTAGCGGTAGGCCTCGGCGGCCGGTGAGCCGGGGGCGCGCAGCACCACGGGCAGGCCGGTGGCGGTGCCGGCCGGGCGCCGGGTGCGGGGCACGGTGGCGAGCACCGTCGAGCCGGTGAGCCGTGCGAAGTCCTCGCGGCTGCGGATCCGGCCGCGGGTCTGCGCGCGCAGCAGCGCGGTGCCGGTGCCGAGCAGCAGTCCGGCGGCGAGCCCGGCGGCCAGGTCGGGGGCGAGCGGGCGGGTGTCCGCCTCGGACGGCAGGGTCGCCGGGGTGATCACGGTCGGGCTGGTCAGGGTGCCGCTGCGGCGGACGTCGAGGTAGGCCTCGACGAGCGCGCGGGCCCGCACCTGGGCGCTGAACCGGTTGTCGGCGGCGTAGACGAAGGTCAGCACGTCGGCGCCGGGGACGATCTCGATCTCCAGGCCGTCGAGCATCGCGGAGCGGCTCACCCCGACGCGCTGGGAGGCCGGCAGCACGACGGCGTCGGAGAGGGCGAGGGCGCGCTCGGTCTCCAGGTCCGGCAGGATCGGGGTGGTGTCGGCGGCGATGTGCGCCTCGACCAGCACGGTCGCCTCCGACCGGTACTCCTGCGGCAGCGACTGATTGACCCCGTAGGCGGCGGCGACCGTGGCAGCGGTCACTACCAGAGTCCACGGTCCGTAGCGGCGTAACAGTCGCGCGGATCGTCCATAGATGGTCATACCGGCTGCCTTCCCCGTTTCATCCGCTCAGGGGCGAGTGATCTCAAGCCGGTGATTCTCGCACCGGTCGATCATGCCCCGCGTCGATCTTCCCGGCGAAATCCGTCTGCTTGTGACGGCTTTCCCGTTGTGCGGACCGGCGATATGGCGAAGATCTCCTCGGGGTCAGACCGTTTGGGCGAGCTCCTGCTCGACCCAACGGCGTAGTACCGGGGCCGGTGCGGCGCCGGACTGCCGGGCGAGGACCTGTCCGTTGCGGATCAGCAGCAGGGTGGGCACCGCCTGCACCGCGAACCGGCGGGACAGGGCCGGGGCGTTGTCGACGTTGACCTTCACCAGCTTGACCCGGCCGGCGAGTTCGCCGGCCACCCGCTCCAGGGCGGGGCCGACCATGCGGCACGGACCGCACCAGGGGGCCCAGAGGTCGACCAGGACCGGAGTGGACGATTCGTCGGCGACGGTGCCGAAGGTTCGGTCGTCGGCGTCGACGATCCAGGGGAGCGCGGCGTGGCAGGCGCCGCAGGACGGGGTGCCCTTGGCGGTGGCGGGGACTCGGTTGCGGCGCCCGCAGGACGGGCAGGAGACGATGCGCGGTTCCATGACTGGTGCAACAGTCAGCGGACCACGGAAAGTCCGCGGCGCGGTTCCCGGGTGCGGCGTACCGCCCGGGTGGCCAGGGTCAGCAGCACCAGGACGGCGGTGTCGCGGAGCAGGGTGACGCCGAGCTGCAGCAGGCCGGTGCCAGGGTTGGTGACCTCCTGCAGGACCACGCCGGCGGCCGCGGTCAGGGCGGCTACGCCGGCGAGCCGGGCGACCGCGTCACGGGAGCGGCGGAACCGGTCGCCGTGACCCCGCCAGTAGCCGGGCAGCCAGCGCTCCAGCAGGATCGCGAACAGCAGCGCGGGGAGCACCGCCCCGATGCCGACGGTCGCCGCCAGCAACAGGCCGGCGCCCTCCAGGGAGGCGGCCACCATCACCGTCGTGGCCAGGGCGATCACGTCGAACCGGCGCAGGCCGAACCGGGCCTGCGCGGCCAGCCAGACGGCGGCCACCACGAGCGGCGGGACCAGCAGGGCGAGCCCGAGCGGTCCGGCGGCCCAGAAGGCCACCAGGTAGGCGGCCGCGAAGCCGGCGGTACGGGCGGCGTAGCGAAGTGTCATCGGCGCCGACCATCGGCCCGAGGGGACCGGACCTGAGCAGATCAGGCGATGCCGACCTCGCGGAAGGCGGCCCGCACGGTCTGCGCGGCCCGGCGTGGCACCCGGCCGTCGCGGGCGAGGACCCGGGCTTTCTCCGCGCAGAGGTACGCGCAGTCGGCGAACCCGGCCCGCGGCCACAGCTCGGCCAGCGCCGCGTAGAAGACCCGGACCGCCGGGAACGAGCCCAGCTCCACGGCGGCCAGGTGGAACGCCCGGTTCACGATGCCGCTGTTGACGTGCACGCCGGCGCCCGGGTCGAACGCCGACATGTGCCCCACCTGCGGGTCGCGGCCGAGGATCGGGTTGTCGTACGCCGTGCCGGGGTGGGCCATCGAGCGGATCGCCTCGCCGTGCAGGCGGTCGGTGAGCACGTCCTCGCCGATCAGCCAGCTGTGCTCGCCGGCGTCGACCTTGTGCACGAACTGGTCGACGCAGGCGCCGATGATGTCGGCGAACGACTCGTTCAGCGCGCCCGGGTGGCGCCGAGCCCGTCGTGGGCGGCGTTCACGTTGGCGGCGGCGGCCGGCCGGTCGTCCTCGTCGCGGATCATCTTCACCCCGGTGACCCACTGGTGCTGGTCGTCGAAGATCTGCCGTTCGCCGTCGGCGGGCCGGGGCGGCAGCAGCGTGTCCAGAGTCGTGCCGCTGTGGAGTTGCCGTCGCCCGCGCAGGGAGCGGGAGGCGATCGCGGTGCGCCGGGCCGGGTCCGGATCGAGGCCGAGCTGCCGGGCGTTGCGGGCTAGGTGGTCGATCAGGTGATCGGGAACGTAGAAGCAGGTCGGTCCGGACATCGTTCGACCCTGTCACCGCACCGGGGCCGCCCGCTGTCAGTTCTTGAACACGATCACTGCCGTCGATTGCCTACTTTAGCTATAGGATATCGGCATGCTCAAGATCATGAGTCTGGCGGCGGTGCTCAGCCTCGCCGCCGGTCCGACCGCACCTCAGAACCCGTTCACCGCACCGGCCGGGGGCGCCAGCACCCACGGCGACAGCGCGTCGTCGAAGGTCTTCGCCGGGCCCGGTCCGGCCGGGAGCCCGGTCAAAGTCACCCGTTCGACGTTGCTGTCGGCCTGCCCGACCCTGCTGCACGGCGGCGACGGGCAGCTGCTCGGCCTCTGCACCGAGTACCTCGGGCAGGCGCCGGCGCTGCACCTGCTCGACCGGGCGAACGGCAACTCGCTGGCGAAGCTCTCCATCGCCAAGGGGACGCTGCTCGGTGGCGTCTACGCCTACGTCGACCACCGCGACCGGGTGGTGATCGTCGACGGGAACCGGGATCTGCTGCGGATCGCGCACAGCCGCGACGCCGCCGGCAAGTGGCAGCTCGCCGTGGTGGAGAGAACCCCGCTGAGCAGCGTGATCCCCGAGGGTGACGCGGTGGTCGGGGTCGTCCCGGCCTACGACGGGCGGGTCTGGTTCGTCACCTCGGCGGGCCGGGTCGGCGCGGTCGACACCACGACCGGAGCGGCCCTCACCTACCGGCTGCCGAACTCCGAGAAGGTCGCGAACAGCATCTCCACGGTGCCCGGCCGGTTCGCGGTGACCAGCGACCGGGCGGTCTACGTCTTCGACACGGACCGGGCGGGCGCCCCGGCGCCGCTGTGGCGTTACGCCTACGACCGGGGCCCGGCGCGCAAGCCGGGCCAGCTCAGCTGGGGGAGCGGCGCGACACCGGTCTTCTTCGGACCGTCCACCGGCGCCGAATATCTGGCGATCACCGACAACGCCGACCCGCACATGAACCTCGTGGTGCTGCGCACCGACGGACCGGCCACCCCGGTCTGCGTCCGGCCGCTCTTCACCAACCGTGCCGCCAGCGGCACGGAGAACGCGCCGGTCGCGGTCGGCACTTCGATCTTCATCACCAACACGTACGGGTACGACTACCCGGCCCTGCCCGAGGACGCCGGGGCCAGCGTGCCGGCGAACGCGGACTTCGACGGCGGGGTGGCCCGGATCGACGTCCCCGCGAACGGCGCCGGATGTGCCGTGACCTGGCAGATCAATACGCGCAGCGCCGCCCTGCCGCGCCTGTCGCAGGCCGACGGCAAGCTCTACACGGTGATCCAGGAGGGCATCCTCGGCGACGCCGACCCGTTCACGTTCGCCGCGATCGACTCCGCCACCGGCGCGATCAGCGACCGCAAGATTCTCGGCTTCGGCCTGGTGAACCCGCTGCAGACGGCCGGCACCGTGCTGGACCGAACCTATTACCAGGGCACCGTCACCGGTCTGCTGACGATCGCGCCGGCCGGCTGATCCACGGCGATGCCGCGCCGGGGGCAGCCCGGCGCGGCATCTCATCCGTGGTGGGTCAGCACTCGGCCTTGCCGAGACGCCAGTAACCCATGAAGGCGACCGCCCGCCGGTCGACCCCGCAGTCGCTCACCAGGTGCCGGCGCAGCGTCTTGATCACCCCGGCCTCGCCGGCCAGCCAGGCGTAGAAGCCGTTGATGCTGCCGGCGGAGCTGTCCGGGACCTCCCAGAGGATCTCCTCGTCGACGTCGACCTCCTCGAGGTCCACCTCGGCCGGGGTGGTGCAGTCACCGAGCAGGCGGGCCGCGGCGGCCTCGACCGCGGGAACCAGATAGGTGCCGTGCGCGGCGCCGTCGCGGGCCAGCCAGGTGACCCGGAACCCGGCCGGGGCCACGATGGCCAGCTCGTCGGCGCGCTCCGGCACCTCCAGCAGGGCCTCGCCGCACGCGTCGGCGGGCAGGCCGGCCAGGATCGAGGCGATCGCCGGCACCGCGGTCTCGTCGCCGCCGAGCAGGATCCGGTGGGTGCCGGCCGGCGGGCGGAAGTCGATGCCGCCGGCGGCGCCGCTGAAGTCCGCGTTCGGCCCCATGATGCAGGCGGTGGAGCCGGGGCGGGCCTGGACGGCCCAGCGCGAGGCGGGACCCTCCACCCCGTGCAGCACCATGTCGACGTCGACCTCGCGCAGGTGCGGGCGGACGGCGCGGGCCGTGTAGGTCCGGATCGGGTTGCGCTGCTCGTCGGGCAGGCAGCGCCACTGCGAGTACCAGTCCGGGCCGGCCGGGAGGTGGTCGTGGCCGGAGCCGGGCAGCGGCGGGATCAGCTTGATCCGCTGGTCCCACCCGTTGTCGGCGAACCGGTCCAGATCGTCGCCGGTGAAGGTGACCCGGACGAAGTTCGGGCTGAGCCTCGTCACCCGGGTGACCTGAACCGAGAAGAACCGGAACGGGGTCGCCTCGGTCTGCACGACGGTCTGAGTCACGGTCGCCTCCCACGCACGTTTAGGTAACCCTAACCTAACAGGCTCGCTCGCGGCCTCGCACCGGGACTGCACCCGGCGGCTTCCTCGCAGGTGGCAACATCGCGCCGATGGGTAGGCGGACGACGACGACACAGGAGCTGACATGCCGCACAACCCGCTCGGGCCGACCACCATCTCGTTCAGCGACGCCGACTCCGGCGTGCTGTCGTGGCCGGTGGACGACTGGGCGGCCGCCCTGCAACCGCCCACGGTGCTGGTGGCCGAGGACGACGAGGACATCCGTGAGCTGCTGGTCTTCAAGCTGCAGATGGCCGGTTACCGGACCCTGGCGACCGGCAACGGCCGGGCCGCGATGGCGCTGGCCGTCAACGAGCGCCCGCACCTGATCGTGCTGGACGTGTCGATGCCCGGGCTGGACGGCATCGGCTTCTGTTACGAGCTGCACTCGTCGCCGCAGACCGCGGAGATCCCGGTGATCCTGATCAGCGGGCGGGGCAACGAGTCCGATCTGGAGCTCGGCCGGATGGTCGGCGCCGAGGACTACCTGGTCAAGCCGTTCTCCCCGGCCGAACTGCTGAGCCGGGTGGAGCGCCTGCTGCCGGTGGCGCCCGCGTAGCCCGTACGAAATCAGACCCGGAATCGCTGGACCACCGAGCGCAGCTCGCCGGCGACCTGGGTGAGCTCACCCACCGAGGCGTCAGCCTCGCTGAGCGCCGCCGTGGTGGCGTGCGCGGCGCCGGCGACCGCGTTGATGTTGCCGGCGATCGTGGAACTGCCGTTGGCCGCCTCGCCGATGCTGCGGCTCATCTCGTTGGTCGTGGCGGTCTGTTCCTCCACGGCCGACGCGATGGTCACCTGGTAGTCGTTGATCTCGGAGATGATCCGGGAGATCTCGGCGATGGCGGTCACCGCGCTGGACGTGTCGGCCTGGATCGCCTCGACCCGGCGGGCGATGTCCTCAGTGGCCTTCGCGGTCTCCTGGGCGAGGTCCTTGACCTCGGTGGCGACGACGGCGAAACCCTTGCCCGCCTCGCCCGCCCGGGCCGCCTCGATGGTCGCGTTGAGCGCCAGCAGGTTGGTCTGCTCGGCGATCGAGGTGATCACCTTGACCACGTTGCCGATCTCCTCGGACGAGGTGCCGAGCTTGGCGACCGTGTCGTTGGTGGCCTGGGCGACGCCGACCGCGCCGGAGGCGACCTGGGCGGCGTTGTTCGCGTTCTCCGAGATCTCCCGGATGGACGCGCCCATCTCGTCGCTGCCGGCGGCGACCGACTGCACGCTGGCCGAGACCTCGTTGGCGGTGCCCGCGACCAGGTTGGCCTGTTCGGCGGCCTCCCGGGACTCGGCGTCCAGCCGGGTGGTGATCGTGCTCAGCCGCTGGGTGACGTCGCCGAGCACCTCGGCGCCGTGGTTGAGCTGGCGCACGCTGGTGATCAGGCCGTCCCGGGCCCGGTTGGTGGCCTCGGCCATCTGGCCCAGCTCGTCACGGGAGCGGACCTCGGCGGGGACCGTCAGGTCGCCGTCGGCCACCGCGCTCAGCGCCGTGGAGACTGTGGCGAGCTGCCGTTTGATCAGGCGCATCACGCCGTAACCGATGAACGCGGCGAGCACGAAGCCGATGACCAGGCCGAGCAGGGTGATCAGCCGGGCCTGCCGGTAGGAGTCGTCGCCGTGGGCGGCCATGGCGTCGGCGTCGCCCTCCTCGGCGGCCTGCAGCTCGTCCATGGCGCCGTTCATGGCGGTCTCGACCCGGTTGAACTCGGGCAGGACCTGGTCCGGGGCGGGCATCTGGAAGCCCGCGGGCGGCGCCTGGCGGAAGACCACGGTGTCGCGCAGCGCCCGGTAGTTCTGCATCTCCTCGGCGAAGACGGTGAGCCGTTCCAGGCGTTCCGGGGAGTTCGCCGCGATGTCGCGGTAGGCGGACACTGCCGCGTCGATCTGCTGGTCGGCGGCCTCGGTCGCCTCCATGCCGAGGTCCGTGAGCCTCTGGTCCCGGCTGGCGCCACCGGAGCTGACGAGCAGCATGCCCCGGAACATGCCGGTCAGCGCGCTGCGCATGTCGGCGATCTGTTCCATGCCGTCGACGTGGTCGCTCTTCATGGTATGCAGGTCGTTGCGCAGCTCGCCCATCCGGTTCAGCGCCACCGCGGTGACCGCCAGCGCGACCAGCGCCACGCAGGCCGCCGCCACCGTGCTCTTGATCAGCAGGCTCCGGTCGCCGAGCAGCCGCTCCAGCAGGCCGCGCTGTACCGTGGTCTCGGTGCTCTCCGGCTGCATGGGCTTCCTCCGTCGGCCTTCGTACGCGCGACCAACTCTAGAAGCCCTTTCCGGGTGATTTCGGCGAATTCGGCTACCCCGCCGGTCGCAATCCGTGCACGAGGGCGATGCTGCACCGCGCCCGGTGCAGCAGATGCCGGCCGATCGAGGGCCTCAGGGCCACCCGCAACATCCGGCGCGCCCGCGCCCCGGCGACCACCAGCTGTGCCCCCGCGGCGGCCTCGGCGAGCACCTCGCCCGGCGGCCCGACCAGGACCTCGGTGCTGACCGGCACCGACGGGAAGCGGCCCCGCCAGCAGGCGACGATCTCCTCCAGCCGGCGGCGCTCCGCGGCCACCGCGTCCAGGTTCGCCGCGCAGAGCAGGTCCCGGCCGCCGTCCGGCGGCGGCCAGCCGTGCACGGCGCGCAACGGTACGCCCCGGACCGCCGCCTGTTCGAAGGCGAAACCGAGCACCACCCCGGCGTTCGGGGAATCGTCCACCCCGGCGACCACCGGGTCGGTGGTCCGCGGCTCACCACGGACCACCACCACCGGGCAGCGGGCGTGCGTGCTCACCGAGGCGCTCGTCGAACCCAGCAGGGTGCGCACGGCGGAGTGGCGGGGGCCGCCCACCACCAGCAGGCCGGCGTCCGCGCCCCGCTGGGTCAGCGCCACCGCGGCGGTGCCGTGCTCGACGCGGGCCCGCACCCGGACATCCGGATGGGTGTCGGCGGCGGCCGCGATCGCCTTGCCGAGCATGTCCCCGACGGCGTCGTCCGTGTCGGCGTCGGGGTAGACCGCGGCGGCCGGCATCATCGCCGCCGCGGGCACGTAGCTGGGCCACTCGTACGCGTAGAGCAGCTCGACCGGCGCGTCCGTGCGCCGGCCCTCGTCCAGGGCCCAGCGGACGGCCTTGCGGGCGTCCGGGGAGCCGTCGTACCCGACGACGATCTTCTGGCTGGGCATGGTGAGCCTCCTCACACTCCTACCCCAGATCGTCGTTCGTTCACGACCCTTCGAGCAAGGCCGTCCGGCCCTAGCTCTGCAGAACCGCGACAACCGCCTCGGCCACACCGGTCGACGAGGCCGGGTTCTGGCCGGTGACCAGGCGGCCGTCGGTGACCACGTGCGGCTGCCAGTCGGCCGCGCCGCTGTGCACGGCGCCCAGCTCCCGCAGGCGGCTCTCCAGCAGGAACGGGACCACCTCGGTCAGGCCGACCGCGGACTCCTCGGAGTCGGTGAAGGCCGCGACGTTCTTGCCGGCGACCAGCGGGGTGCCGTCGGACAGGGTGATGCCGACCAGTGCGGCCGGGCCGTGGCAGACGGCGGCCACCACGCCGCCGCGCTCGTAGAGGTCACGGGCGAAGGCGGCGAGGTCCGGGTCGGTGGGGAAGTCCCACACCGCGCCGTGGCCGCCGGCGAACAGGATCGCGTCGTAGTCGGCCGGGTCGACGTCGGCGAAGCGCGGGGTGCTCTTCAGCTTCTCCCGCACGCCGGCGTCCTCGGTGAAGGCGCGCTGCACCGGGTCGGACAGGTCCACCCCGTCCACCGGGGGCTCGCCGCCGGCGACGCTGACCAGGTCGACGGTGTAACCGGCGTCGGTGAAGACGCGCCACGGGTGCGCCGCCTCCGGCAGGTAGTAGCCGGTCGAGCGGAGGCCGCCGAGGTCGCCGTGGCTGGTGAGTGCGATCAGGATGCGCTGTGTCATGCCCCGATCATGGGCCGCCGCAGCCATCGGGCGCCAAGAGGATGTGCCGGGGTCAGCTATCGGAATACTGATGGCATGCTCTCGCTGGATCTTCTGCACACGTTCCTGGCCGTGCACCGGGCCGGCACCCTCACCCGGGCGGCGGAACTGCTCGGGCTGTCCCAGCCCACGGTCACCGCGCAGCTGCGCACCCTGGAGAGCCGGATCGGGCAGCCGCTGTTCGTGCGCGGCGCCCGCGGGGTCACCCCCACACCCGCCGCCGACGACCTGGCCCGCCGCCTCGACGGCCCACTCGACGCGCTCGCCGCGGTGGCCGCCG
>NZ_JBEZZB010000213.1:0-15092 GCF_040638955.1 Actinoplanes sp. NPDC024001 | reverse complement strand
CGCAGGCGCTGGCGCAGCCCGCCCGCGGCCAGGTCACCCGCGTCGGCGGCCGACGGCCACCGCCGGTCCGGCGAGGCCAGCGCGAGGTACGTCCCCACGATCTCGGTGCCGCGCTCCGCGCGGTAGCCGGCCGGATAGAAGATCCGGACCAGCCGCCGATAGCGGCGTTCCAGGTCGCTCATGCGGTCCCCCCACTGAGGCGGGGCACGCCCCGGCGGCTCAACCGCGCGGTGGCGGCCTCGACGTTGCGGCGCATCCGTTCGGTCTCCTCGGCGAGCAGGTCACCGCCGTGCTCGGTGAGCCGGTAGTAGCGGCGCAGCCGGCCGTCCACCACCTCCTCCCGCTCGACGCTGACCAGACCCGCGTCGACCAACCGGTCGAGGGCGCCGTAGAGCGTGCCGGGCCGCAGCGACACGCGGCCGGCGGAGAGCCGGGCCACCTCGTTGATCAGCCCATAGCCGTGCAGAGCCTCCCCGGCCAGGGCCGTGAGGATCAGGAACGTGGGTTCGCGCACCGGTGTCTCCACGCCGCCAATATATCGGCTGCGAAGATATAACGGCAGATGTGTCAGAGGCGGGGGCGGAAGTCGGCGCTCTGCACGTACTCCATGTTGGCGGTGAGCTGGGGATCGGCGAGGCGGGCCGTCATCTGCTCCTCGGTCAGCTCGGCGACCCGCTGGTGGATCCACCACAGGTTGCCGTAGGGATCCTGGAAGCGGCTGACCCGGTCACCCCAGAACAGCTCCGTCGGCTCGGTGACCACGCGCGCGCCGAGCTTGACCGCGCGGCGCAGCACCTCGGCGTCGTCGGCCACGTAGAGGCGCAGGAACGACGGCGTCGGCGGCCACTCGGGCTTGTCGAAGAGCATCACCACCGAGTCGCCGATGCGGACCTCGGCGTGGCCGATCACGCCGTTCACCTCCATCCGGCCCAGGTCGGTGGCGTCGAAGACGGCCACGAGGAAGTCGATCACCGCTGCGGTGTCGCCGCGCGAGATGATCCAGGGCGTCACGGTGTGGTAGCCATCCGGCACAACGTTCATCGGCTCACGCTAACGGCCACAACGGACAGTTTCTGTCCGCTGTGCTTCAGCTCGGCGCGGTCCGCGGCTGCTCCAGGTCGCGGGGCAGCACGACGGCATGGCGGCCGGGTCCGATCGGGCCCGGCGCGGTGGCCGGCAGGGTCAGCGTGAACACCGCGCCGCGCGGCTCGTGCGGCTGGTAGCCGACCTCGATGCCGCTGGCCTCGGCGAGCTGCCGGACGAAGTGCAGGCCCAGGCCGGTGCCGGGTTTGACGGTGGCGATGCCGGTGTCGGCCCGGGTGAACCGGTCGAACAGGTGCGGCACGAACTCCTCCGGTACCCCCTCGCCGTGGTCGATCACCCGGATCTGCACGCGGTCGCGCAGCCGCACCACGGCCACCTCGTACGGCGGCTCGCCGTACTTGATCGCGTTGCTGATCAGGTTGCCGAGCATGAGCTGCAGGTGGACCGGGTCGGCGAAGGCGGGCACGTGGTCCGGTGCGGTCACCGCCACCTGCGTGTCGATGGCGTTCACCGCCCGCCGTACGGTGTCGTGCACGTCGACCGCCACCGGCCGGGTGGCGATCGCCCCGGCGTCGAGCTGCGCCAGGGTGAGGATCTCGGTGACGATGTGGTCGGCTCGGCGCCCGGACGCAGTCATCCGACGCACGTACCGCTGGCGGGTCTCGTCGTCCATCGCGGTCCAGTCGTCGAGCAGCACCTCGCCGCCGCTGACGATGCCGGTGAGCGGCTGGCGTACGTCGTGGGTGAGCATCGCGATGAAGTCGGCCAGCTGGTCGGCGCGTTCGGCCAGCTCCCGTTCGTGCTGCTCGCGGGCCCGTTCGAAGGCGCGGCGCTCGGTGACGTCGATGACCTGCGTCGCGAACAGCTGCGGCCGGTCGTGCTCGTCGCGCAGCACGGCGCCGGTCACCGACGCCTCGACGATGTGGCCGTCCGCGTGCACGTACTGTTTCTCGACGGTGAAGCCGGAGGCGCGGCCGGCGAGGCAGGCCCGCACCTCGCTGGCGCCGACCGGCAGGTTGTCCGGGTGGGTGATCTCGGCGTAGGTGCGGCCGACCAGCTCGGACTCGCTGCGCCCGAGCATCCGGCACAGCGCCGGGTTGACCCGGATCAGCCGGCCGCGGGTGTCGTTCAGCGTCATCCCGACCCGTGAGTCGTCGAAGACCTTGCGGAACAGCTCCTCGCTGATCTTCAGCTCCCGCCGGTTGCGGCGGGCCCGCCCGGCGGCCACCACCACGAGCAGGCCGACCACGGAGGCCGTCACGACCGCGGCCCAGCCGCCGATCTCGCCGCCGGCCACCGGGGCGTACAGCACGTCCTCGGAGACCGCGGCGGACAGGCGCCACGGCGTACCCGGAATGGCGAAGGAGGCGAACCGCCAGCGATCCTCGCCCTCCTCCAGATAGCTGCCGCGATCGCCGCGCGCGAGCGCGGCGGCGAGGCGCGGCTCGTGGTTGGTCAGCTGCGGCAGACTGCCGCTGTGCTGGTGGTTGGAGGCGACGACGATGCCGGAGGCGTCGAGCAGGTGCACCCGGACCCCGCTGATCGAGATCGCCGTGCTCAGGTACGCGCCGAGCGGGCTCTGCTCGATCTCGACCGCACCGGAGAACACCCGGCGGCCGGACGAGGTGTCGAACGGCACCGCGAATCCCACCACCGGTTCGCCGCGCGCCGCCGACGGCACCACCGGAGAGACCGCCGCCGTCCCGTCGAACAGGGCCGTCCGCAGGTGCGGGTATCGATCCGCCAGCCGCTGGCCGATCACCGAGGTGTCCCGGGGCGCCACGTGCAGCGCCCGCCCCTGCGCGTCAAGCAGGACCGCGGCCGGGTAGCCGAACGCGTTCACCGACCGGAAGAAGTCGCGCTCGTCGACGACCGGATCGGTCAGGAAGGCGGTCGCCTGCACCCGCTCGCGCTCGATCAGGTCGGCGACGTAGCTGGTGACGAAGTCGGCGACCAGCTGCACCCGCAGCTGGAAGCGCTGCGCCAGGGTGTCGCGGCCGCCGCGCTCCAGCCAGACCAGGCCGGCCACGCCGGTCAGGGTCAGCGCGAGCCACACCGCCATCGGGGCGGCCGCATGTCGCCAACCGGTGGACCGCAGGAGCCGCGAGACGCGCACACCTCACTACTATCACTTTGTGTAGTTGCGAAGACGTCAGATCGAAGTGAACCGGCGGCCGTTCAGCGGCGTATCCACTGTTGCCGGGGTCACACCCCGCCGACAGAGGAGGACACCATGACCGTCCGGGAGCTGCACCGTCGCGAGGCGCAACACCACTCGGGCGCCATCCTGCGCAGCCACGGCCGCTTCGCCCGCCAGTTCGAGGTCGACGGGCACGTGCTCACCCTGGGTGTCGAGCCAGGGGTCCGCGGCGGCCTCTACTACCTGCCGGCCCACCCGCGCTGGGACGACGGCACGCCGGTGCCACGCGAGATCGTCACCACCCTCCAGCCGATCATCGAAGAGGTGGAGCGCTTCTGGGGCGCGTGGCCGGAGTTCCGCGCCGTCCTCTGAGTGCCGCCGCTCAGGCCGCGGCCAGCTGGGCCACGATCGCGCCGCCGTCGAGCCAGACGTTCTCGCGGCTGATCGCGCCGCCGCGGAACTCGAAGACGTGCAGCATCCGGAACTCCACCGGCCGGTCGCTGGCCGGCGCCCCGAGGAACCCGCGCGGGAAGGTGCCGCGGGCGCGGTGCTCGACGACGCAGTGATCCTCGCCGTAGAGCGTGCGGGTCGCGGTCACGCCGTCGTTGACGAACGTGGCCATGAGCTGGTCGTAGAAGTCCTTCGCGGCGGCCGGCCCGGACACCGGGCCGGTCGGCCAGCCCACGACGTCGTGCTCGACGTCGCCGGTGTACACCGCCACGGCTGCGGCGGAGTCACCGGCCAGCTCGGCGGTGAGGTGCTCGGCGATCAGGCGATCCATCTCGGCTTGCGTAGTCATGTCAACTCCAGATAGTACGGTGAGCAGTACTAAAAAAGTACGGTCGGCCGTACTACACTGTCAACCACCATGGACACTTCCGAGTACCAGCCGCAGGTCGGCGCGCTGCTGCGCATGGCGTGGGAGGCGCTGCAGGCCGAGCTCTACGCCGGGCTGCACGCCGCCGGGTTCGACGACCTTCGCGAGGTTCACCGCCCGCTGCTGCGGTATCCGCCGATCGACGGCCTGCGCCCCACCGAGCTGGCCGCGCACCTCAAGCTGAGCAAGCAGGCCACCAACGATCTCCTGCGCGACCTGGAGAGGCTCGGCTACCTGCGGCTCGAGCGCGACCCGACCGACGGCCGGGCCCGGACGATCCGCTACACCGAGCGCGGCTGGCGGCTGTTCCAGGTCGGCAGCGGCCTCAGCCGGGAGGTCGGGCAGCGCTGGGCGGGGGTCGTCGGCGAGCAGCGTTACCGCCAGTTCGAGGCGACGCTGCGGGAGATCGTCGCCCTGACCACCGGCTCACGGCCCTAGCAGCAGCGCGGTGCGTCTTGCGGGATCAACGGTGCAGGGTCGATCGTCGTAACTGTCCGACCCGCACCCGGCAGAGGACGGTCGCATGATGCGTATCCAGGAGTTGACCGAGGTGGAACTGCGTCTCCTGCTCGCCGTCGAGGCGACGCGAGGCGAGCGCGACGATCTGGTCGACGAGCTCAGGAGCGGTGGCCTCGCCAAACTGCAGTCGAGAGACGCGAAGAGGGGTCTCGGACAGCTGCAGGGGCGCGGATTGATCAGGCTGTCGGAAGATCGCAACTACCACGTTCTGACCGACAACGGCCGGCAGGCCTGCCGGGAGAAGCTGAGGACCCTGGGCGAGCTGATCGAGTACGGCAGGAAGACACTGCGCTGAGATCCGGGGAGTCGTGCCGCGTTCGAGCCGGCGCAGGCGTCAGGGCACCGTGGCGAGGGTCTGCCAGAAGCCGGTCTCGTAGTCGTGCAGCAGCCTCGCGTACCGCTGCGCGCCGGCCAGCGGCTCACCCCGGTCCAGGGCGGCCTGCGCCGCCCGCACCGCCCTCTCCTCCAGCTCCGGCGCGGGCGTGGCGAAGAAGTCCAGGAAGGCGCAGGCCTCGTCGTCGAAGCCGTGCCGCTCGCGCAGGGCCGCGGCCAGCGCCGCGCAATAGCCGCCCCAGGCGGCGAAGTTCGCCACCAGGGCGAGCGCGGCCGCCGCCGGCTCGGCGTTGAGCGCCAGCCAGGAGACATACGAGGGGTACGCCTGACAGCCGGCCCTCGGCTCGTACGACTCCAGGGCCGCCCGCTCCATCCCGGCCGCCGCCGCCAGTGGCGCGACCAGCGGAAGCACCAGGTTCTCGCCCTGCGCCAGCCCGGCGAAGAAGTCGACGGCCGCCGGCTCGTCCGAGCGCGCCGCCAGGGTGAGGAAACTGCGCCGGTCGCTCGGGATGATCAGATTCTCCTCGGCGGCCAGCGCGGCCACCGCGGCCAGTGGCGCCCGCCCCTCGGTCACCGCCGCCACGAACGGGTTCTCGGCGGCGCCGGTGCTCAGCCCGTCGCGGATGCCGTCCAGCAACTTGCTCGCGTCACCATTCATGGCGCCCAGCCTCACACGCCCGCGCGCGTCAGTCGATCGGCAGCGTTCGATCCGGGGCCGTCGCGTCCCGGTCCGGGTAGATCTCCAGGACGTCGCCGCGGCGCACCACCCGGGGGCCGATCCAGATCTCGTGCGCCTCGGGCACGAGCACCGTGGTGCGCACCCGGTCCGCGTCGTGGATCAGCACCGAGGTGATCACCGTGACCAGCTCGCCCATCGTGTAGTCCTGCTCCGGGTGCTCGTCCGGCCCGCCCACCTCGACCACGTAGAACCGGTCGTCGAGCCACCGCCCGTACGGGTCGATGGTCTCCTGCTCACCGACCGGCACCCCGTCGACCCACAGCCGGGTCGCCTCCCGGTCGTCCACCCAGACCACCGCGCGGTGCCGGTCGCCGGCGCTGAACCGGACGTGCAGGCGCAGGTGGTTGCCCCAGAATCCGGTGTAGGTGTCGCATCCGCCGGGCACCGGCCCCTCCTGCCCCGGCACGGCGGCGGGCTCCCGCGCGCAGACCTCCGGGCCGTGGCAGGACCGGTCCGAACGCCGGGTGCAGCCGAATCCGGCCGCCGCGCAGTCGCGCCGCACCGCCCGCGACAGCAGGCCCACCAGGTGGTCCCGGTAGGCGGCATCGCCCAGCAGGTACAGGTATTCGTCGGCCTCGTTCCAGCGGGTGAACACCTCCAGCCCGACCGGGGACCGGCGCACCCACGGCACCCAGGCCTCGTCCAGCCCTCGCCACCGTCGCGGCGCCCGGACCTCGATCGGCTCCGGTGGGGCCTGCAGCGCCCGGATCACCCTGCGGCTGGGGCGGCTACTCGGTGATCTCATACGCTTCGCCCACCCGGTCGCGCAGCTGCTCCGCGGAGAGATCCTCCTCCGGCGTCAGCAGGTTCCACCGGTGCCCGAACGGGTCGATGATCCAGCCGGAACGGGAGCCGTCGTCCTGGCGGGTGACCGGGCGCTCGACGGTCGCGCCGGCCGCCACCGCCCGGTCCACGGTCGCGTCGGCGTCCGGCACGGCCAGCACGAACGACACCGGCGTGCCGCCGATGCTGCGCGGCCCGCGGGCGCCGAACTCCGGATGCTCGTCGGCCAGGTAGAGCGTCCAGCCGGCCAGGGTCAGCTCGGCGTGGCCGATCCGGCCGTCGGGCGCGGTCCAGCGCTGCGTCTCGGCCGCGCCGAACACCGTCGTGTAGAAGTCGATGGCCGCCGCCGCGTCGGCGCAGCACAGGTACGGCACCAGGCTCTGCCCCATGCCCGTGACCCTACCGGCCGGGGTCAATCGCGGTCGTAGACCACCGTCGGGATGTCGCGGGCGCACAGCGCGGTCACGATCAGCGGCTCGACCCGCTCCCACTTGCCGCCGGCCAGACCGCAGCCGATCCGGGGCATGTGCACCGACGCCTTCAGCCGCACGGCGTGCCCGGCGAGGGCGTGCAGGCAGCGTTCGAGCGCCGGATAACGGATCGGCACCCCGGTGCTGCGCGCCGTACGGATGCCGCGCTGACCGACCATGTTGGCCACCCAGAGGTCGGCTGCCACCGGGACCAGCTGGGTCGCCCCGAGGCCGAAGTCGTTGCCGGCGCGCTCGCGGTGCCACTGCCGGAAGGCGCGTTCCGGCTCGGGCCAGCGCCGGGAGAGCGCGATGACGAAGCCCTTGCCCCAGCCGCCGATGTCGTTGCTGACATGAGCGATGATCTTCGGCCCGGCGGCCTGCGGGCTGGTCGCGTCACCCTTGATGATCTGCAGCGGCACCATGTCTTGATCTTGCCAGCGCCGTCAACGTCATTCGACGACGTCCTCGGCGGAGGCGGCGAGGACCCCGCGGACGGCGGCCAGGACCTCGTCGTCGACGCCCAGGCCGGCCAGCACGCCGATCAGATAGGCGCCGACCAGGTCGTAGTGCGCCGCGGTGATGCCCAGGTGCCGGTGGGCGCCGCGCAGGTCGCGGCCGCTGTATTCGGCGGGACCGCCGAGGACCTGGCTGAGCAGGGCGATCATGTGCCGGGAGAGCCGGTCGAGGTCGATGCCGGCGAAGTAGCCGGCCAGCCGGTCGTCGGCGAGGATCACCCGGTAGAGCGCGGCGACCGCGGCGCTGACCGCGGGCTCACCACCGATCCGCAGGTAGAACGATTCTTCGGTCGAGACGTCCACGATCGTCAAGATAGACCTTCGGCTATCTTCCGCGCTGCCCGGTGCGCGACATTGCAGTCGCATCGCAACACCGGGTACGGTCGTAGCAATGCAGTTGCATTGCAAACCGTGAAGGAGTGTCGTGATGCCGGTGATCCCCCTGCCCGAGGCCGGTCCGGTCGAGCTGGCCGGCGGCAAGGCGTCCGCACTGGCCGCCCTGATCGCCCGCGGCGAACGGGTGCCGCCGGGATTCGTCGTCACCACCGAGGCGCACCGGCGCGGCGTGCTGCCGGAAGCCGAGATCGCCGACGCCTACGCGGCGCTCGGCGGTGGCCCGGTCGCGGTCCGCTCCAGCGCCACCGCCGAGGACCTGCCGGACGCCAGCTTCGCCGGTCAGCACGAGACGTTCCTGCAGGTCGACGGCATCGAGCAGGTGCTCGCCGCGGTGACGAAGTGCTGGGCGTCGCTGCACGGCGAGCGCGCCGTGGCGTACCGGTCGGCGCACGACCTGCCCGGCGCCGGCCTGGGGATGGCGGTGATCGTGCAGCGGATGGTCGAGCCGGCGGCCGCCGGCGTGCTGTTCACCGCGAACCCGCTCACCGGCTGCCGCACCGAGATGCTGGTGGACGCGGTCGCCGGCCTCGGCACCGGTGTCGTCGACGGCACCGCCGACGCCGACCACTACGTGCTCGACGGCACCCCGCCCGCTGAACACGGCTGCCTCTCCCCCGCCCAGCTCGCCGAGTTGCGCGCGACCGGCGAGCGGCTCGCGCAGGAGACGCCGCTGGACATCGAATGGGCCTACGACCGGGACGGCGTTCTCTGGCTGCTCCAGTCCCGGCCGATCACCACGCTGTTCCCGCTGCCCCCGGCCGCCGACGGGCCGCAGCCGCGCGTCTACGTGGAGTTCGGGCACGTGCAGGGCATGCTGCAGCCGGTCACCCCGATGGGCCTGGCCAGCCTGCGGCAGGTGATCGCCGCGATGACCGCCTCGCTGGGGATGCGCGCCGAGATCGTCGACATCGGGGGCCGCCTCTACGGCGACCTGTCCGACCTGGCCCGGCACCCGAGCGCCCGCAAACGGCTGGTCCGGCTGATGGCGGTGGACTTCGGGCCGCGGGCCCAGGCCGCGATGGAGCACGTCCTGGCCGACCCCCGGTTCGCCCCGGCGCCCGGCACGAAGGTGGCGGGCCAGGACGCCGGCGCGCTGCGGACCGCCGGGCGGGCCCTCACCGGGATCACCCGGGCGCTGGCCCGGCCCGACGACGCCCGGCGCCGGCTGCAAGCAGCCGTCGAACACCTGCGCACGGCCTCGGCAGCGCCGGCTGATCTCGGGTCGGCCGCGCAACGGCTCGATTTCGTACGGGCGGACGACTCGCCCGACGCCGCCGACGACCTCACCTGGCCGATCGTCGCCGGGATGCTCGCCGCGTCGGTGCCCGGCATGCTCCTCAAGGGGCTGGCCGGCCCGGACGAGATCCACACCGTGCTCGGCGGGCTGCCGGACAACGTGACGATCGAGATGGACCTGGCCCTGTGGCGGCTGGCCCGCGACGCCGCCGAACACCGCGAACTGCTGCTCGGCACCCCGCCGGCCGAACTGGCGGCGGCCTATCTGCGCGGTGAGCTGCCGGAGATCGGGGTCGGCGCGTTCCTGGCGGAATACGGTCACCGGGGGCCGGCCGAGGCGGACCTCGGGGTGCCGCGCTGGGCGGAGGACCCGACCGGGGTGTTCGCCGCCATCGCCAACTGTCTGCGGGTCACCGACCCTCAGCAGGCGCCGGACGTGCGCTTCGCCCGTACCGTCGAAAAAGCGCAGGAGACGCTGGATGATCTCGCCCGGCGGGTGCGCCGGCGGCGGCCGGTCCGCGGCCGCCTCGCCGTCTTCCTGCTGCGCCGCGCCCGCCGGCTGGCCGGGCTGCGGGAGTCCGGGAAGTTCGCCGGCCTGTACCGGTTGCGCGCCGTCCGCGAGCAGCTGCTGCTGGTCGGCGCCGAGCTGGCCGCGGCCGGGCTGCTCGACGAGCCGGCCGACATCATGTTCCTCGACCTGGACGAGGCGGCGGCCGCCGTGCACCAGGGCGCCGACCAGCGGGACCTGGTCGCGCGGCGCAAGGAGGTGCACCGGTTCGAGTCGCGGCGACGGCACGTGCCGGTGGCGCTGCTCTCCGACGGCACCGACGTGGAGGCCGTGCTCCCGGCACCGCCCGGCGGCCTGCGGGGTGTCGGCGCGTCGGCGGGCCGGGTCACCGGGCCGGCGCGGATCGTGCACGACCCGGCGACCGCCCACGTCGAACCGGGCGACATCCTGGTGGTGTCCACCACGGACCCGGCGTGGACGCCGCTGTTCCTGACCGCGGCGGGCCTGGTCACCGAGACCGGCGCGATCATGGCGCACGGCCCGACGGTGGCCCGCGAGTACGGCATCCCGGCCGTGATCAGCGTGCCCGGCGCCACCACCCGGATCGAGCCCGGGCAGTTGATCACCGTGGATGGCGCGGCCGGGTCGGTCACCCCGGCCGCTCCGTGAAAGCATCGGCGCCATGCCCAGGAAGGTCGATCACCAGGAACGGCGGACACAGATCGCGGACGCACTGATGCGCGTCGCCGCGGAGCAGGGACTGGAAGCGGTCAGCCTGCGGCACGTGGCGGCGGAGGCCGGGGTGTCGGCGGGGATGGTGCAGCACTACTTCCGCACCAAGGACGAGATGATGACGTTCGCCCTGGACGTGGTGCGCGATCGCGGCGAGGCCCGGGTGACCGCGGCGGTGCGGGCGCTGGGCGCCGATCCGGCGCCCCGGCTGCTGCTGCGCACGCTGCTGACGGCGCTGCTGCCACTCGACGAGGAGTCCCGGGCGGACGGGCGGGTGGCGCTGGCGTTCCTGGCGTACACGGCGGTCCGGCCGCAGACGGCGCCCGCGCTGCGGGAGGGCACCGCGCAGATGGTGGGCTTCATCAGCAGCCTGCTGCCGGGCGGCAACGAGGCCGGCGCGGCCGGCGTGCTGGCGCTGATGGAGGGCCTGGGCGTGTATCTGCTCGGCGGTCAGTACACCAACGAGGAGGCCGAAGCCGCCCTGGACGCCCACCTGGACCTGCTGTTCGGTGAGTAGCGACCTCCTCGGGTGGCGGTGAGCGGTCAGTCGACGCGGCGTCCGCCGAGCCACTTGACCATCTCGGGGTCGTGGTGGTCGAAGAGCACGGTCGTGCCGGTGTCGAGCGCGGCGATCCGGGCCATCTCATCGCCGGTGAGCTGGAAATCGAAGACGTTCAGGTTCTCGGCCATCCGCTCGGGGCGCACCGACTTCGGGATGGCGACGACCTGACGCTGGGTGAGCCAGCGCAGCACGACCTGCGCGACCGACTTGCCGTAGCCGGCGCCGATCTCGGCCAGGACGGGGTTGGTGAACAGGTGGTTCTTTCCCTCAGCGAGCGGCCCCCAGGACTCGATCTGCACGCCGTGCGCCCGCATCAACTGCTGGTAGTCCGCGCGCTGGAAGAACGGGTGCGTCTCGATCTGGTTGACGGCCGGGACGATGTCGTTGTGGGTGATGAGGTCGATGAGCCGGTCGGGGTAGAAGTTCGAGACGCCGATTGCCTTGATCAGGCCTTCGCCGTGCAGCTTCTGCATCGCGTGCCAGGAGCTGTAGTAGTCGCCGAGCGGCTGGTGGATCAGGTAGAGGTCGAGGTAATCGAGGCCGAGCAGCCCGAGGGACTTGTCGAACTCGCGTTTGGCGGTGTCCTCGCCGGTGTGCTGAATCCACATCTTGGTCGTGATGAACAGCTCCTCGCGCGGGATGCCGCTCTTGGCGATCGCGCGGCCGACGGCTTCCTCGTTGCCGTACGCCGACGCGGTGTCGATGGCCCGGTACCCGGCGGCGAGAGCGTCGGTGACGACCTGCTCGGTCTGCTCACCGGGGACCTGAAAGACACCGAAACCCAGCAACGGCATCTGGACGCCGTTGTTCAGCGTGACGGTGGGAATGCTGGAGGACATGGTGAAGCCTTCCTTGATGAGGGAGCGAGCTGCTGAGGGCAGCCTTCGGAGAACGTGCCCGGTGCGGGCGACCTGGCTCAGCCGTGATGAGCCGTCTGCTGTCGCGCGCTGGTGGCCGACCAGCTGGCGAGCAGGTCGAGCGCCTGTTGCGACGGCGAGCCCGGCTCAGCGGTGTAGACGAACAGCATCAATCCCGGGTCGGCGGTCAGTTCCATACCCTCATAGGCCAGGTCCAGGTCGCCGACGACCGGATGGTGAAGTCGTTTGACGCCAGTGCGGTGCAGCCGCACGTCGTGCGCGGCCCAGCGGGTGCGGAACTCCTCGCTGCGGGTCGACAGTTCCCCGATCAGGTCGCTGAGCGCCCTGTCGTGCGGGTTCTTGCCGGCCTCCGCCCGCAGTACTGCCACCACCTCGTGCGCCGTGCCGTCCCAGTCCCGGAAGAAGTCCGCGGCCCGCGGGTTCAGGAACCGGAACCGGGCGAAGTTGACCGGCCGGACGGCATCGTCGAACAACGGCGCGTTCAAGGCCCGGCCGAGCGCGTTGATGGCGACGACATCGCCGCGGCCGTTAGCCACCCACGCTGGGGCGAGCTGACCGTCCAGGATCCGCTGGATCACCGGCCGCACCCACTGCGCCCTCGGGCGGCGCCGCACCGCGCCGCCCGGCTGGGCGGCCCGGGCAAGGTCGAACAGGTGCGCTCGCTCCGCGTCGTCCAGCAACAGGGCGCGAGCAACCGCCTCCAACACGCTCTCCGAGGCGCCGCTCAGATTGCCGCGTTCCAGCTGCGTGTAGTACTCCACCGACACCCCCGCGAGCTGGGCCGCCTCACTGCGGCGCAGCCCCGGCACACGGCGTACGCCGGGGTGAGCGGCAAGGCCCACCTGCTCCGGGGTGACTTTGCCGCGGCGAGAGATCAGGAAGTCGCGGACCTCGCTGCGGTTGTTCATGCGCTCCACGTTACGAGCGCGCGCCGCGCCCTGGGAGATGCTGCCAGTACCCCCCTCGCCTGGGGTTCTGGCGCCCTCCGGTGGTGAACTGTGGACCGCCAAATACACAAGAGCTCTTGTGCAATGACTCTTGTACATGACAGGGTGAGGCCATGACGAGCGATGAGATCCGCACGATTACCGACTCGCGCGTGCTCGCGGCCCTCTCCCACCCGCTGCGCCGCCGGCTCATGGACGCGCTCAAGGTGCACGGCCCCGCCACCGCCAGCACCCTGGCCGCCACCACCGGCCAGGCGATCGGCAACATCAGCCACCACCTGCGTGTCCTGGGTGACTGCGGCCTGATCGAGGAGGCGCCCGAGCTGGCCCGCGACCGCCGTGAGCGCTGGTGGCGGCTGGTCTCCCGGGGCGTGCGCTGGTCCACCCGCGACTTCCGCGACGACCCGGCCGCCACCGCGGTCGCCGACGCCGCCCAGTCGCTCACCCTGGAGCAGCGCACCCAGCACGTGCGCGACTGGTTCGCCGCCCCCGACGAGGAGCAGGAGCGCTGGGGCTACAGCGCGTTCTCCACCGACCAGTGGCTGCACCTCACCCCCGACGAGCTGCGGCAGATCAGTGAGGAGGTCCGGGCGGTGCTCGACCGATGGCGCGACCGGCCAGCCGGTGGGGAACGCCAGACCGTCTTCGTGTACGCGTACGGCGTACCGGGAAAGCCGTGACCACCCTGGCGGCCGGGCCGCGCCCGGGTGGTGGCCTGCTGCGGCATCGCGATTTCCGGTTGTTCTGGGCCGGGCAGACCGCCAGCCGGCTCGGCAGCTCCATCACCTCGGTCGCGTTGCCGCTGGTCGCGGTCGGCACGCTGAACGCCTCCACCTTGCAGGTCGCGCTGCTGCAGGCCGCCGTCTGGGCGCCGTGGCTGCTGATCGGCCTGCCCGCCGGCGTCTGGGTGGATAGGCTGCCGCGCCGCCCGGTGATGCTGATCTGCGACGCTCTCGGCCTGCTGCTGTTCCTCAGCGTGCCGGTCGCCGCCTGGTTCGGGGTGCTGGGCATCGGCCAGCTGCTCACGGTGGCGTTCCTGGCCGGTGTGGTGTCGGTCTTCTTCGAGACCGCCTACCAGGTCTATCTGCCGTCGCTGCTGCCCACCGACCGGCTCGCCGAGGGCAACGCGAAACTGCACGGCAGCGACGCGGCTGCGCACGTGGCCGGGCCGGGCGCCGCGGGCCTGCTCGCCCAGGCCTTCGGCGCGGTGTACGGGCTGTTCGCCGACGCCGTGAGTTTCCTGATCTCGGGGATCTGCCTGCTGACGATGCGGCGCCGGGAACCGCCGCGCACCTCACCGCCCGAGCGCCGCCCGCTGCGCGCCGAGATCAGCACCGGCCTGCGGTTCCTGATCCGCGACCCGTACCTGCGGGTGCTGGCCGCCTACGGCGCGATGTCCAACCTGGCGCTGCACGGCTATCAGGCGATCCTGATCGTCTTCCTGATCCGGGAGGTCGGCGTCCGCCCCGGCACGGTCGGCGTGCTGTTCGCGGCGATGGGCACCGGTGGTGTCCTCGGCGCGCTGATCGCGACCCGCGTCGCCCGCCGGTTCGGCACGGCGCACGGCATGCTGGTGTGCCAGCTGGGTGCCGCGCCTTTCGCGCTGCTGATTCCCCTGACCGGTACGGGCCCGCGCCTCGCCCTGCTGGTCCTCGCCGGTGTGGTGATCGGCACCGGGATCGTCGCCGGCAACGTGATCAAGGGCAGTTTCCGGCAGGCGTACACCCCGCGGCACCTGCTCGGCCGGGTGCTCACCAGCATGCAGCTGCTCAACTACGGCACGATCCCGCTCGGCGCCCTGCTGGGCGGCGTCCTCGGCACCACGCTCGGCCTGCGCCCCGCGCTGTGGCTGACCACCAGCACGGTCGTGGCCGCCACCGGCATCCTGCTGATCGGCCCGCTGCGCCGGCACCGGGACCTACCGGCCGCTCCCGCCTATCGCGAGTAACCGCATTCGTTGTGGACCCAGCGATCGAGATAGCGGCCGAGGCCGTCCCGGTCGCCCGGGTCGAGTGCCAGCCACTCCTGTGCCGCCCGCCGCATGCCGGCGAAGGCCTGCTCCTGCTCGCCGGGACGGAGCTCCACCCAATCCGTGAGCTCGGCCCAGATCAGGTAGATCGAGGCGGCGACGTCCACGTCGGTCATCACCTGCGCCGACTCACCGTGGATCTCGACCGCCACCCAGTACGGGTCGCCCGCGTCGAGCAGCCGTCGCGCGAGGTCGGTGACCACCGCGAGGTAACGCTGTTCCATCACGGCACGAATCAGAGCAGGCCGGCGTCGAGGGCGAGCAGGCACACCGCGACCAGGCGCAGCTGCGACCAGTCGGCCGCCAGCCAGCCGGCGGTGGTGGCCGGCGCCGCGCCCGGCTCCGGGATCGGGCGGCCCAGCCGTGCCGCGCCGGCGGTGACCG
>NZ_JBEZZB010000212.1:0-15284 GCF_040638955.1 Actinoplanes sp. NPDC024001 | reverse complement strand
CTCGGCTGAGGGCACGCGAACGGGCCGGCTCCGTCCCGGAGCCGGCCCGCGCCCCCTGCGGGGCGCGATGTCACTGTTCGAGGTCGGGGCGCAGCGCCTCGGCGCCGTCCAGGTAGACATGCCGGATCCCGCTGCGGCCGCGGTCGACGTCGACGTGCGCGAGCAGCCGCACCACCCGCGGCATCGAGTCCGGCACGGCGATCTCGACCGCGCACAGCAGGGGTACGTCGTAGAGCCCCGCCTTGCGGACGGCCAGTGCCGGAAACTCGGCGGTGAGATCCGGCGTCATGGTGAACAGCATGCTGACCACGTCGTCGCTCACCAGGCTGTTGCGGGTCATCACCGCGGTGACCAGCTCGGTGGTGGCCTCCAGGATCCGCGACCGGTCGTCGGCGGACACCTGGACGGCCCCGCGGATGGCGTGCACCGTCATCGGTGCCGCCCGGTCTCGGCCTCGATGAACGCCACCAGCCGGGCGATGCCCTCGTCGATCTCCTCGGGCGACAGATAGCTGACCGAGAGCCGCAGGGCCTGCCGGCCACCGTCGTCCGGGTGGAAGTAGCGCATCGGGGTCCAGATGACACCGAACTGCTCGGCGCACCGGGTCAGCGCCGCGTCGTCGGCCTCGAACCCGACGGTGAGCCCGAGGAAGAAGCCACCGCTGGGCTCGTTCCACCGCACGCCCAGCTCGGCGCGGCGCGCTTCGGGCAGCAGCTCGGCGAGCCGGTCGAGCACCCGCCGCATGGCGTCGCCGTAGTGGCAGGCCGCCTTGGCGTTCAGTTCGGAGACCCGCCCGTTCGCGGCCAGCAGCGCACCGGCCACCACGGCCTGGCTCAGCGACGAGGTGTTGACCGTCACCATGCTCTTGATCTTGGAGAGTTCGTCGGCCAGCAGCCCGGTGCGGCCGTCGTCGCCGACCACCGCCTGGTCGGCCACGGCGAAGCCCACCCGGGCGCCGGGAAACAGGGTCTTCGAGTAGGACCCGAGGTGCACCACCGACCGATCGCGGTCCAGCGCCTTGAGCGTCGGCACCGGCTCACCCGGGCTGACCAGCCGGTACGGGGTGTCCTCCAGGATCAGCAGATCCTCGCGGGCGGCCAGTGCCAGCAGCTCGGTGCGGGCCTGCGCGGACAGCGTGGAACCGGACGGGTTGGCGTGGTCGGGCACCAGGTAGAAGGCTCGCGGCCGGCGGCCGGCGGCGCGCTCGGCCCGGATCGCCGCCTCCAGGTTGGGCAGCGAGAAGCCCTCGGCCGTCTCGGCCACCGGGCTGAGGGTCACGTCCAGCAGACGGGCCACCCCGGTGATGCCGACGTAGCAGGGACTGGAGACCAGCAGGACGTCCAGCGGGTCGCGGATCAGCGCGCGGACGACCAGCATCATCGCCTCCTGCGCGCCGACGGTGACCACGATGGACTCGGCCGGCACGTCGATGCCCTCGTCCCGGCGCAGCGAGTCGGCGATGATCTCGCGGATCTGGCCGGCGGTCGGGCCGTACTGGTAGACCGCCGTGCGGATCTGCCCCGGCGACGCGCCGTGGTCGGCCAGATGGTCGAGGTAGCGGCGCAGGTGGGCGAGGACCTCCTCGGTCTCGAAGAAGCCGTCGTACGGCCGACCCGGCGCGAAGGAGATCGCGTCGGGATAGCGGGACGTGACCTCGTTGAGGAAGTTCATCGTGTCCAGGACCGGGTCGGAAATGCTCGAGTGCAACTCCGACTTACGCAGACCGGACGAGGCAAGGACGGTTTCTCCGGTCAAGGGATCCCCCTGATTGATCGTTGTCGGGTTCGCACTCCGTCCAACCGAGCGGAATGCGCATTCGGACGGTTTCTCCACCGGTGCGGCACCCGGTCACCGGCCGCCCAGCCCGGCGACGGCCAGGAACTCGCCGCGCGAGCGGGGGTCGTCGCGGAGCACACCCAGCATGGTCGAGGTGATGGTGCGCGCGCCGACCGCCTGCACGCCGCGCAGCGTCATGCACAGGTGCTCCGCCTCGATCACCACGCCGACCCCGTTCGGTTCGAGTTCGGTGGTCAGCCAGTCGGCGATCTGCTTGGTGAGCCGCTCCTGCACCTGGGTGCCGTGCGCGAACATCTCGACGACCCGGGCGAGCTTGGAGAGCCCGAGGATGCGGCCGGCCGGCAGGTAGCCGACGTGCGCCACCCCGACGAACGGCAGCAGGTGGTGCTCGCACACCGACCGGATCGGGATGTCGCGCGCCAGCACCAGCTCGTCGTACCCCTCGTCGTTGTCGAAGGTGGTCAGCTTGAACTCGCGGGCGGTCAGCAGGTCGGCGTAGGCCCGGGCCATCCGGGCCGGGGTCTCCTGCAGGCTCTCCGGGCTCAGGTCGACGCCGAGCGCCTCGAGGAAGACCGCGGCCGCCGCGGTCGCGGTCGTGATGTCGCGGACCGGCCGGCGGTTGACGACGTGCTTTGCGGTGATGGTCATCTGACGACTCCTCCGAAGGGTGAACAGGGACTTACCAAGGTCATTTGCCGGTCCAGTGCGGCGCCCGCCTGGCCGCGAAGGCCGCCGGGCCCTCGATCGCGTCCGCGCTGTGCCGGCGCCGCTCCTCCGCCTCGTAGGTGGCGGTGAAGGCGTCCGGCAGGGACAGGTCGACCGACCGCAGCGCGGCCTCTTTGATCGCTTGGACCGACAGCGGCGCGGCCGCGACCAGGTCGGCCACCCAGCCGTCCACGCACCGGTCCAGCCGATCGGCCGGGACGACCTCGTTGACCAGCCCGTACGCGTACGCGGTGGCCGCGTCCATCCGGCGCCCGGTGAGCAGGTGACCCATCGCCACCTTCTGCGGCAGCTGCCGGATCAGCCGGAACACGCCGCCGGCGCCGGGCACCAGGCCCAGCCGGACCTCCGGGAGGCCGAACTCGGCACGGTCCGACGCGATGATCACGTCGCAGGCCAGGGCCAGTTCGAAACCCCCGCCGAGGGCGTACCCGTCGACCCGGGCGACCACCGGCTTGCGGAAACCGAACCGCTCGGTGAGCCGGGGCCAGCCGGGCTGGCCGCGGCTGCCGAAGGAGGACGCGGGCGTGCCCGCCGCGTCGCGGCGGGCGCGCTCCTTGAGATCCTGGCCCACCGAGAAGGCGCGGTCGCCGGCCCCGGTCAGCACCACGACCCGGATCTCGTCGTCGGCCTCGATGTCGTCCCAGACCTCCGCCAGCTCCTGATGCATGCGCAGGTCCATGGCGTTGAGCACGGCCGGCCGGTCGAGCGTGACCCGGGCGACGTGATCGGCCTTGCGACAACGCACCCGGGTCTCGCCGGTCATGCCGACCGCTCCGCGAACCGGCCCACCTTGTCGACGACGTCACCGGCGTGGATCCGCAGCGCCTGCTCGAGGGCGAACTCGGCCAGGTAGACGCGGAGCCCGTCGAGCGGCTCCTCGGCCAGGTTGATCATCCGCCGGTTGGCCACGACGGCGTCGCCGGCCAGCCGGGCCAGCCCGCGTTCCACCGCCTCGTCCATCTCCTCGGGCGCCACGACCTCGTCGACCAGCAGGCGCGCGTCCGGTTCGGTGGCCGTGATCCGCCGGCCGCCGAGGATGACCTGACGCGCCAGCCGGGCCCCGGCGATCCGCGGCAGGCGCAGATTCCCGGCGCCGGGGACGATCCCCTCCCGGGCGGCGGGGAGGCTGAGATACGCGTCCGAGGCGGCCAGCACGTGGTCGAAGACCAGCAGGAGCTGACAGCCGCCGCCGATGGCGAAGGTGTCGACGGCCGCCAGCCACGGCTTCTCCGCCGCCGGCATCCACCGGTCCGGGTCGTCGTCGGCCAGGCCCCGTACCAGTTTGTGCAGGTAGCCCAGCTCGCGCCGGAGCAGGAAGCCGGTCAGCGAGATCCGCCCGGCGCTGATCGCCTTGAGATTGATCCCGGCGCTGAACACCCGGCGGCCGCGGTAGCGGGGATGGCTCATCACCCCGCCGCGGACCAGGCCGACCCGGACCTGCGGGTCGAGCAGCGCCAGGTCGACGGCGGTCTCCATGTCGTCGACCTGCTGCTCGTCCTCGGCGTTGAGGCAGTCCGGCCGGCACATCGTCAGCCGGGCCACCCCGTCGCGCCGCTCCAGCCGGACCGCCTCGGTCTCCAGCACACCGGTGCGCCGGAACTCCGGCAGCAGCCGCAGGGCACGTGGGGTGGGCCGCAGCATCGCCGCCATCAGGTGCCGCCCGGACCGCTCGGAGCGCAGCACCGCCCGCAGCAGGATGCCCTGGTCGATCTCCCGGCCTTCCTTGTCCGCCTGCGGCCGGGACCGTTCCCCGGCCAGCTGCCCGGCCGTCGGGGCCAGCCCCGGGAAGGCGTCCGCGGCGGCCTCGGCGAGCTCGTCCACCCGCAGGTGCCGGGCCCGGCCCTCGGTGAGTTCGTCGTAGACCTGGTCGACGTGCGCGGTCAGGAAGCGCACCCGCAGCCGGCGGACCGCGTCGTGCGTGTCCGCCGCCGCCCGCCGCTCCCCCGCCGTCCGCCGCGCCGGCGACGGCAACGCCGCCAGCCGGCGCTCGGCGTGCGCCGCGGCCTCGGCCAGGCGCACCCGGTCGGCGGCCAGGCCCGGCGGCGCGACGAGCGTGGTCACGGGGTCGCCTGGCGGCGCAGGGCGCGATCGCAGGCGGCCAGATGCGAGCCCAGCGCCTCCTCGTAGCTGCGATCCCCGGCGTCGAGCAGGAGCTGCCGGCGGATCGCCACCTCGCTGCCGGTGACCGTGCCGGCCGCCGCGGCGATCTCGGCGTGGACCTGGTCGGCCTGCTCCACCACCACGTCGACCAGTCCGGCCGCCGCGGCCTGCTCGGCGGTGATCGGCGTGCCGAGCAGCGCCGCCCGGCGCAGACCGGCGCCACCGCCCTGCCGGGCGAACCGGTACAGCGCCATACCCGGCCAGGTCGCGTCGCCGCCGGAGGGCACCACCAGGCGCGTGCCCGCGATGGCGATCCGGACATCGGTGGCCAGCAGCACGTCCAGTGCCGTGCCGCCGCAGTCGCCGGCCGCGACGGCGACGGTGACCAGGCCCAGTCGTTCGAGCCGGCGCACCGCGCGTTCCCACTTGGTCAGCAGCCCGACGCTGAGCCCCTGGGTCCAGCCCGGGAGCGGAGCGCGGGAGACGTAGACGGTGAGCAGGCCCGCGCCGTAGCCGTCCTCGGCCCGGTCGCAGATGCTCAGCAGCTCCTCGACCACCGCCGGCGACACCGGCCGGCTGCCGTCGACGTGCAGGACCAGATCGTCGGTACCCGCCACGGTCACCATTGGATCAACGCCATCTCGATCGTCGAGCCCGGTCCCATTGTCATCAGAACTCCGTAATCGCCAGGTGCGGTGACGCCCTCCTCGAGCAGCCGCTCGTAGGAGAACAGGAAAGACCCGCTGGACACGTTGCCGTGGTCGCGCAGGACACCGGTGGTGTGCCGCACGTCGTGACGGGTCAGGCCGAGGTTGACCACGACCGCGTCGATGACCTTCTTGCCGCCGGAGTGCACCAGCCACTGCGCGATGTCGCTACGGCGCAGCCCGGTACCGGTCAGGAGACGGTCGATCACCGTCTCGGCGTTCGCGCCGACCACGTACGGGATCTGCGGGTCGAGGAAGAAGCTGAAGCGATCGAGGTCGCTGTCCCAGTCGTAGCGCATCGCGTCGATCGCGTCGGTGATCACGAAGCTGGCGAACTTGAGGATCCGCGGTCCCGGACGGGACTCCCCCGGTCCGTCGTTGATCACCGCCAGGGCCGCCGCGCCGTCGCCGAAGAGGCTGTTGACGACCGCGGTGCGCATGGAGCCGTCCAGCGCGTACGCCGCGGAGCACGCCTCGGCGCACAGCACCACACCGAGCTCGCCGGGGTGGGCCGCGGACCAGCCGGAGACGACGTTCAGGGCGTTGAGCCCGGCGTTGCAGCCCATGCCGACGATGTCCGAGCGGCTGCAGTGCGGGTCGATGCCGAGTTCCTTGATCAGCAGCGCGCTGAGGCCGGGCGTGAGGAAGCCGGTCGACGTCACGCAGCACAGGTGCCGCAGGTCGGAGAGGTCCGCGCCGGCCCGCTTGAGGCAGGTCTGCAGCGCCTGGCTGCCCATCTCGATGGCCAGCCGCTTGTGCTTGGCCAGCAGCTCACCCTGCGGTTCGGGGTGGCGCAGGCCGGCCGCGTCCGGCTCCGGCAGGGTGAGGTGGCGCCGGTCGATGGCGCTGTTCAGGTAGACCGAGCGGACCTTCGGGTTCTCGATCCCGAGGTGCCCCAGCAGGGCGGACTGGGAGATCGACGTCCCGGTGGCGGCGGTGCCCACCCCGACCATGCGGGTGATGCCCGGCAGCACGGTGCCGGCACGAGATGCGGTGGGGCGTTCCAGAACCGACGTCATCGGTACATCCACCCCCACGTCCTGAGCTTGCTGCGGATCAACTTTTTGACCGACGCCGCGGACATATTCGACCTCCGAAGAAGGGGAGAAGAGTGGGATGCCGCGACGGTAGGTATTCGCATTCACCAACGTCAAACGTTTGTTCAACCGCCCGGTCCGGGGCCGTCCAACCGCGCATCCCCCGCGGTTGGACGCTCTGCTCACCGGCCCGCCGCCGCGGCCTTGAGCCGACGCCACTGCTCGTCGTCGAGGCCCCGGCGCCAGTACCCGGAGATCGACAGCAGCTCCCTCGTCACCCCCCGCTCCCGGACCAGGAAGCGCCGCAGGTCCTGCATGGCGCCGCCCTCGCCGTGCACGAAGGCCTGCGCCACGCCGGGCTCGAAGACGAGCGCCCGGACCGCGTCGGTCAGCCGCTCGCCGCGGGCCCGGTGCACCCACCGGACCTCCGCCTCCGCGGCGGTGGGCAGTGCCTGCTCGTCCCACGTGTCGCCCACCTCGATCACCACCTTGGCCCGGGCGCCCGGAACCATCGCCTGCAGCGCCACGGCGATCGCCGGCAGGGCGACCTCGTCACCGGCGAGCAGATGCCAGTCCGCCTCGGGGCCCGGCCGGTACAGCCCGCGCAGGTCGGTCAGCAGCACGGGATCGCCGGGCCGCAGTGTGGCCAGCCAGGACGGGGTGAGTCCGGGACTGCCGTGGTCGTAGACGTCGATCGTCAGCTCGCCGGCGACCGGGTCGAGGGAGCGCACCGTGTAGGTCCGGGTGCGCGGCCACGCCGCCCGCGGCAGCTCGGCGTGGATGCGGCCCAGATCGAGGTCGCCGGGATAGGTCACTCCCGGCCGCGGGAAGACGATCCGGACGTACGTGTCCGTGAACGGACCGGGATCGAATTTCGCGACCGGCGGGCCTCCGACGTACATTCGGGTCATTCGTGGAGCGATTTTCTCCAGCCGATGAAGGGTCAGCCGGACGATGGGACGGGCCGGCGCCGAAGTGCCGATCATTAGCCCTCCTCGCGCTGATTAAGTTCAGGCAAGGATAGGCTTACCAACCCTATTTCCGAGTGCGCACTCGAACAGTTCGGTCAGGCGTGTTCAGCCGGTGCCGGCCGCCCATTCGTACGCGACCGGAAATTCGGTATCGTCGTCAGGAATTCGCTGTCCCGCGCCGACCCGGGTGGCGAAGTCCGCCCACTGATCGGCGAATTGCCGGGCCAGATCGGCCACCACGTCACTGCAGTGCGGCGGCACGTTGTCGACGATGGCGTCCCACTGCTCGGTCCAGCGGGTGTGCAGGGTCAGCAGCCGCAGCAGGTTACGGCCGGTGTCGGTGTAGCGCAGCGCCGGGTCGCCGGTGAGCCGGTTGACGATGACGGAACGGTCCGGCGCCGGTTCCGGCAGGCTGCCCGGGCGCACCAGGTTCAGCGGACGGCGCTCCGGCGTACGGCTCTTGCCGGAGGTCGCGCCGGCACCCCGGGGCCGCCGGGCCGGCGCCGGATCCGCGCCGCTGAGCAGCCGGTTGCGAACGTCGCGCGCGGTCTCCGGGGAGATCGCCGCCGCCTTCGCCACCTGCCGCAGGGACAGGTTCGGATTCTCGGTCATCAGTTGGCCGGCGAGCCGGCGCCCGGCGCTGCAGTCCAGCGGGCGGACCCGGCCGTCCTGGCCGATCCGCCTGCCGTCCGACCCGCCCGCGCCGGCCACCCGCCGGCGCACGTCGGCGACCGTGCCCGGGGAGATGCCGGTCACCGCGGCGACCCGGCGATCGGACCACTTCGGGTACGCGGCGATGATGCGCTCCGCCGCACGCTTGCGGTCGGCCAGCGCCAGCGGCAGCCCGTGCGAGGCGTTCAGCAGCACCGACAGCAGGAACGCCTCGTCCTCGGAGCCGTCGAAAAGGCGCCCGGCAATCGTCGACTCGCCGCGCCGCAGCGCCGCCTGGACCCGGTGAACACCGTCGATGACGCGCATCGTCGGGCGATGGACCACGATCGGCGGCAGGTCCCGCTGCGCCGCGAGCAGCGCCTCGACGTGCGACGCGTCGATGCCGGCCAGGCGGGGTGAGCCCCGCAGATCGAGGTCGCCGATCTCCATCGCCAGGACGGGCTGCCGATTGATGGCCTCTTCCTCAGGTGTCAAAGCAGCTCCTCAGCTCTGACACGCACGCCGGAGTCGCCCCCGGCGCGCGTGCGTCCCGAGCGAGTCTCGTGTGGCTTCGGCAGATCCGCGCAGGGCAGAGCAGGGCGCGGCCAGGGCCTTGCGGGGCTCGGCGGCCGTCCCCGGCGCGCCGCCCCCGACAACGGAGACTCACGGATCGAATGACCGAATGACAATGCACGCCCGGCTCGGTCGACCGGTGCGGCATTCCGTCGCGACAGAGCCGCCGCAGTCACCTGACCGCGGCCGGCTCGATATCGCATCGTCGTCGGGCGAGCCGCCCAATCCGTCAGTCCGGAATCATGGCTCTTCTCCCCCGTGCATAAGCCGTTCACATGATCTGCGGAACGGGATGAGAACCCGTTCTCACGGCTAAAAATTACATCGCACGAATCCGGCCAGTAACCCCTAACCCGCCGGGCCGCCCCCTAGCGCCCGGCCAAAAAGTGTGCATCCCTCGACACTGCTGAATTCGGACGGATCGGTGATTAAACACCCGCGGGAACGTGACCGACCTCGTCCGGGGAGGCGGCGAGCATACGACCCATAAGGGGCGGCCAGGACGCCATCATGTCGCTGATCTCACGAATATCCGTTTCAGTGAGGGCCTGGTCGCCGTCGCAGAGCGCCGTCTTGGGCGCCGGGTGCACGTCGATGATGAGCCCGTCGGCCCCCACCGCGATCGCCGCCCGGGTCAGCGGCAGCACCAGATCGCGGCGCCCGCCGGAGTGCGACGGATCCACGATCACCGGCAGATGGGAGAGCCGCTGAACAACCGGCACCGCACTGATGTCCAAGGTATTGCGAGTGGCGGTCTCGAATGTCCGGATGCCGCGTTCACACAGCACGATGTCCAGATTCCCGCGCTGGGCGATGTATTCGGCGGCACTGAGCCATTCCTCGATCGTCGCGCTGAAACCGCGCTTGAGCAGAACCGGTTTGCCCGCCGATCCGACCGCCTGCAGCAGCGCGAAGTTCTGCATGTTGCGCGCGCCGATCTGCAGCATGTCGGCGTAGGACGCCACCATGTCCACGTGGCCCGGGTCGATCACCTCGGTGACGACCGGCAGACCGGTCTCGGACCGCACGTCCGCCAGGATCCGCAGGCCGTCCTCCCCCATGCCCTGGTAGGAGTACGGCGACGTCCGCGGCTTGAACGCGCCGCCACGCAGCATCGAGGCCCCGGCGGACTTGGCCATCCAGGCCGCCTGCAGGGTCTGCTCCGGCGACTCCACCGCGCAGGGGCCGGCGATCACGGTCAGCGTGCCGGGCCCGATCGGCACGCCGCCGACCCGGATCACCGAGCGCGCCGCGTGGTGCTCCCGGCTGACCAGCTTGAACGGCACCGACACCCGGATCACCTGGAGCACGCCGGCCAGGCTGCCCAGGTTCAGCGCCTCGAAGTCGGCCACGTCACCGACCAGGCCGACGATCGTCCGGGTCAGCCCTCGGCTGACGAATGCCTGGCCACCGGCCGACTGGACCAGGTTGACGACCGCTTCCACATCCGCCGGGGTAGCCTCCGGCGTCATCACCACGACCATGACAGTTCTCCTTGTTCAGGTCTTGTCCGGCGTCCCCCGGACAGCGAACCGCCGCGGCATCTCTGCCGCGGCGGACGGATCATCAGGTGTCGCCCCGATCAGGCCGGGACCGAGCTGCGCTGTTCGAGCTCCTCGGCGATCTGGAGCCACTCGGCCGCGCAGGATCGCGCCATGTTGGCGATGATGTAGGCGCAGTGGGCCGGCACCTTGTGCTCGACCTCCGCCCACTCCTCCGAGCGGATCGCCCGCGAATGGATCCACCGCAGCACGGTCCGGCCGGATTCGGTGAACCGCAGTGACGGGTCGCGCTGCAGCCCCTGCAGCAGATGCGAGACCGCCTCCCGGGTGACCGGCTCCTCGCGGCGGGGCCGGGCCTGCGGCAGCGGGTCCTCCCCGCGCTCCAGCCGCTGGCGCACGTCGCGGACCGTGGCCGGCGAGACCCCGACCTCGCGGGCGATCTCCCGCAGCGAGGCCTCGGGCCGCTGCTTGATCAGCGCCGACGCGCGCAGGCGCCCGACGCTGTTGTCGAGCGGCCGGACCCGCCCGTCCCGGCCGGTACGGGCGGTGACCGGCTCCACCCCGACCTCGTCCTGCATGCGCCGGCGGATGTTGCCGACCGTGCGCGCGCCGATCCCGACCGCCGCCGCGATGGCCCGGTCCGACCAGGTGGGCTGCGACACGATGATGCGCTCGGTGGCCCGCGTCCGGTCGGCGAGCGACAGCGGCAGGCCGTGCGTCGTGTTGGCCGTGACGGCCAGGACGAAGGCCTCCTGCTCGGTCCCGTCGAAGAAGGACACCTCGATCTGCTCGTCACCGCGCAGCTTGGCGGCGCGCAGGCGATGCATGCCGTCGATGACCCGCAGGGTGTCGCGGTGGACCACGATCGGCGGCAGACGCTCCTCGATGGAGGCCAGCATCTCGATGTGACTGAGGTCCTCGCCGGCCCGTCGTGGCGAATCGGCGGGGCGCAGCGCGCTGACCGGCAGCCATTCCGAGTGGCTCTCGCCACCCGGGCGCCCCATTTCCGGTTCGGAAACGGATTCCTGATCGGGCACCGGCGCGAGAACCCGCAGCGATCTCTTGTGAATCAGTAGCTCTTCCAAGGCAAGCTCCCCCGAAGCACAGTTCCTCGGCCGAACGTCAATTACCACCTGCTCGGTGTTCAACCAGCCGACACAGTGGATATTAATCGCGGTCGGACAACCGGTGCGGGTGTCCGACTGACCAACCGGAGTAGCGCCTGCGCCGCATGCCTGCAATAAGAATTGCGCAGTCGGACGGTCTTTTCATGGGCAATTCACAGGTTCGGGAAAGGGGCGGCGCCGGCCGGTGTCCAACCGCGGAAATGCGGCAGATGGACACCCGCCCGGGCGGCCGGTGGGCCGCCCGGGCGAGGTCCGAACATCTGTCGCGAGAGCGTCAGCCCTGATCCCGGCGCATCGGCCGCAGCGCCGGCCGCTCCGAACGCTCGGTGCCGAGCTGACCGGCCAGCAGCGCCACGGTCGGCGCCTCGAACAGCACCTGGATGTCCACCTCGACCCCGAGGGTGGCCCGGATCCGGGAGATCAGGCGCACCGCGAGCAGCGAGTGCCCGCCGAGGTCGAAGAAGCTGTCGTCCAGCCCCACCGAGTCGACACCGAGGATGTGGGCGAACGCGTCGCACAGCTTCTCCTCGTCCGGGGTGGTCGGTGTCCGCCGGGCGGCGCCGCCACCCGCCACGTCCGGGGCGGGAAGCGCGTTGCGGTCGAGCTTGCCCCCGGCGGTCAGCGGGAGCGCGGCGAGCATCACCACCGCAGCCGGTACCAGGTGGTCCGGCAGGCGCTGGGCCACGAACTTGCGAACCGACGAGGCCAGCTCGGTGTCCCCGTCCTCGGCGGCACCGTCAGCCGCGACGAGGTACGCGACGAGCCGCTTGTCGCCGGTCGTGTCCTCCCGCGCGATCACCGCCGCCTGTTCCACCGCGGGGTGGCTGCGCAGCGTGGCCTCGACCTCGCCCGGCTCGACCCGGAAGCCGCGCACCTTGACCTGGTCGTCGGCCCGGCCGAGGACGGCCACCTGCCCGTCCGCCGTCCACTTCGCCAGGTCGCCGGTGCGGTACATGCGCTCACCGGAGCCCCACGGGCAGGCGACGAACCGTTCCGCGGTCAGCCCGGGTCGGCCCACGTAGCCACGGGCCGGCGCGGCGCCGGAGACGTACAGCTCGCCGGGGATGCCGACCGGCACCGGCGCCAGGCCGTCGTCCAGCACGAACAGCCGGTTGTTGGCGATCGCCGCACCGACCGGCGCCACCGCGCCGGCCAGCCGCTCGGCGGTCAGCTCGGTGGTGGCCACCCCGATGGTGGTCTCGGTCGGCCCGTAGTGGTTGTAGACCCTGGTCCCCCGGTTCGCCGCCGCGGCCAGCAGCTCACCGAGCCAGGCCACCGGCGCGGCCTCGCCGCCCAGCACCAGCGAGCGGGCCGGCAGCAGGCCGTCCATCCCGGCCGCTCCGGCGGACAGCGCCATCAGGTGCGACGGAACCGCCTTGACGCAGTCGATGCGCTGGGTGGCGAGGTAGTCGGCCACCGCGGCCGGGTCCACCACCGCGGACTCGTCCAGCACGTGCAGCTGACCACCGGTGGCCAGGCTGATGAACACGACCGTGTTGCCCAGGTCGGTCACCTGCGGCTGGAGCAGCCCGTACCGGGTGCCGGCGCTGGACCATCCCAGCCGCTCCGACGTGCTCACCACGTAGTTCGCCAGCGACCCGTGGGTCACCGCGACGCCCTTCGGGACGCCGGTCGACCCGGACGTGTAGATCACGTAGGCCAGGCTCCGGCTGTCCACCGTCACCTCGGGCGCGTACTCCGGGCATTGCGCGAGCCCGGCCTTCACCATCGGGTCGTCGAGGGCGACCAGCCGGACCAGACCGGCCGGCAGGTCGTCGAGCACCTCCTCGACACCCACCAGCAGGGTTGCCCGGCTGTCGGCCAGCATGAACGAGATGCGGTCCACCGGCAGCGTCGGGTCGACCGGCAGGTACGCCGCGCCGGCCTTCCACACCCCGAGGATCGCGCTGATCATCTCCACGCCGCGGGGCAGGCACAGTCCGACCACCGAGTCCGCGCCGACGCCCTGTTGGCGCAGGTACCACGCCAGCTGGTTGGCCCGCGCGTCGAGCTGCGAATAGGTCAGCTCGACGCCGCCGGCCACCACGGCGACCGCGTCCGGCGTCGCCGCGACCGGCGCCCGGAACATCTCCCCGACTGTCGACGCCGGCAGCGCGGCGGCCGTGTCGTTCCAGTCGTGCAGCACCCGGCCGCGCTCGGCCGGCTCCATCACCTGCACGGCGTGCAGCCGGATCTCGGGGCTCCGGGTCACCACGTCGATGACGTGCGCGAACCAGCCGACGATCCGCTCCACCGTCGAGACCTCGAACAGGTCCGCCGAGGCGGTGACCGCGCCGTACAGCCCGGCCGGGCGTCCGGCGGCGTCGAAGGTCTCGCCGACCAGGACGTCCAGGTCGAACTTCGCGGCCTGCTTGCCGGCGAACAGCATGGCCGACTCGATGCCGGGCAGTTGCGGCGTGTCGTCGCCGGCGCGCGCCGCCGACACCGGGTTCAGGATCGTGAGGATCACCTGGAACAGCGGGTGCCGGGCCAGTGACCGCGACGGCGCGAGTTCCTCCACCAGCCGTTCGAACGGCACGTCCTGGTGGGCCAGGGCGCCGAGGGTGGTGTCGCGTACCCGGGTCAGCACCTGCCGGAACTCGGGGTCCCCGGCCAGGTCGGTGCGGATCACCAGGGAGTTGACGAAGCAGCCGACCAGCTGGTCGAGCGCCTCGTCGGTGCGCCCGGCCGACGCCGACCCGATCGGGATGTCGGTGCCCGCGCCGAGCCGGGAGAAGAGCACCGCCAGCGCCGCCTGCAGGACCATGAAGGGGGTCACCCCCTCGTCGCGCGCCAGCTCGACCAGCCGCCGGTGGACCTCGGCCGGGACGTGCACCGGCACGCTGTGCCCGTGGTGGCTCGAGACGGTCGGGCGCGGCCGGTCCACCGGCAGCGCCAGCTCCTCCGGCATCCCGGCCAGCGCCTGCCGCCAGTAGCCGGTCTGCTGCGCCATCAGGCTCGCCGGGTCGGCCGGGTCGCCGAGCAGCTCGCGCTGCCACAGCGAGTAGTCGGCGTACTGCACGGGAAGCGGGGTCCAGTCCGGTGCGGTGCCGTGCTGCCGGGCCGCGTACGCCGCCGACAGGTCGCGGAACAGCGGGCCGATCGACAGGCCGTCGTCGGCGATGTGGTGCAGCACCAGGACGAACACCCGGTCGTCCGGGGCGACGTCGAACAGCCAGGCCCGGATCGGCAGCTCGGCCGACACGTCGAACTCGTACCGTGTCACGCCGACCACCGCGCTGGACAGGTCGGCCGTGGCGAGCGTGGCGGTCGAGAGGTCGGTCTCCGGTTCCACCGCGTCCATCGCGATCGACGGCAGGTCCGCCATGGCGGCGAAGTCGGGGAACCGCAGTTCGGTACGAGTGCGCTGGTCGGGGACCCGGGTCAGCACCGAGCTCAGCCCGGACGGGTCGATGATCTGCTGGTACGGCTCCCCGCCGACGGACGGGAACATCGTCCGCAGCGACTCGTGCCGGATCATCACGTCGAGCAGCGCCCGGTCGAGCGCGGCCTCGTCGAGCCGGCCGCGCAGCCGGATCACCATCGGCATGTTGTAGCTCGGGTTCGCGCCCTGCAACTGGCCGAGGAACCACAGCCGCCGCTGGGCGAAGGAGAGCGGGACCCGGTCCGGGCGCGGCACGGGACGCAACGCCAGCCGGGCGCTGTCCACATCGGGCGCGGACAGCCAGCGCGCCAGCCCGGCGACGGTCGGCGTGGCGAACAGGACCCGCAGCGGCAGTTCGACGCCGAGCACGGCCCGGATCCGCGACACCAGACGTACGGCGAGCAGGGAGTGCCCGCCGAGCCGGAAGAAGTCGGCGTCGGAGCCGACCCGGTCGAGCCCGAGGATCTCGGCGAACACCGCGCAGAGGATCTCCTCCTGCACGGTCGCCGGGCCGCGGCCGGCGCCGGCGTCAGCGGTGTAGTCCGGGGCGGGCAGCACGCGGCGGTCGAGTTTGCCGCTGCTGTTCAGCGGCAGCCGGTCCAGTTCCACGATCGCGGCCGGGACCATGTAGGCGGGCAGGCGCTCGGCCAGGTACTCCCGCAACTCCCCGTCAGCCGTCGGACTGTCAGTCACGACGTACGCGACCAG